>NZ_JBNATZ010000209.1:0-3430 GCF_049701015.1 Desulfofundulus sp. | reverse complement strand
CACTGAAGGGGGGTTTGCAAGAGAAGGGGCAATAATCATCACAGGGCAAAACGCTGTCGAGGTCGCAAAAAGTGTTATCAGGATTGCTGAATCACTGCCCAATTAAGCAAACGAGGTGAAAATTGGAAATGTATGGATTTACCGGCAATCTGTTAAGGGTAAACCTCACTTCAGGTAAGATCACTAAAGAAAAGATTCCTGAAGATTACTTGCGTGATTATCTGGGAGGCTCTGGTTTAGCAGCACGCTATCTTTACAAGGAAATCCCCCCCGATGAAGACGCTTTCAGTGAAAACAACAAGCTTTTCTTTGCAGCAGGTCCCTTAAACGGGAGGCATTTCCCAACATCAGGGAGATGCTGTGTGGCCTGTCGCTCTCCATTAACAGGAATCTGGCTTGACTCCGTCTGGTCCGGAAAATTCAGCTATAATCTGAAGCGCGCGGGATTGGATGCCATAATAATCGAAGGGAAATCTCCCAAACCCGTTTACCTCTACATTAACAACGATGATATTCAATTAAAAGATGCATCAGCACTCTGGGGCAGAGTTGTTTCCGAAACCGTCCGAGATATATTCACACAGAGCGGTCTATCCCGCGGAAGCTGCTGCGCAATTGGACCTGCGGGAGAAAAACTCATAAAAATCGCCAATATTATGGGGGACACCACACGAGCAGCAGGGCGCGGCGGTGCCGGCGCTCTCATGGGTTCTAAAAAGCTAAAAGCTATCTTTGTTTACGGAGATAAAGAACCTGCAGTCTCTGATGAGGAGAAGTGGAAAGAAGTAGTTAGAGAAATAACGAGGAAGATCAACGAACAGCCTGTCACCAATTCCTTAAAGACTTATGGAACCGGCGTGGCAATGGCCGCAGCACTTCAGACGGGAGATGCCCCAACAAAGAACTGGAAACTCGGCACCTGGGATGGTTACTCAAAAATCAGCGGCGTCACCATGGCTCGAACAATCCTTAGAAAACATTCTTCCCCCTGTCACGCCTGCCCGATTCATTGCGCACGCTACGTAGAGATCGAAGAGGGGCCTTATGCAATGAAGGGCGAGGGACCCGAATATGAGGCACTGGGAGCATTTGGGTCATTGTGTCTAAACGACAACCTCGAGTCCATTGCATACGCCAATATGCTCTGCAATGAATATGGCCTGGACAGCATCTCCACAGGTTCAGCTATTGCCTTCGCCATGGAAGCCTTTGAAAAAGGCATCATCACTCATAAGGATACAGACGGAATTGAGTTGACATGGGGCAACGCAGAGGCTATTGTGACCCTTGTCAAGAAAATCGCCAAACAGGAAGGCATTGGAGCGCTGTTGGGGCAAGGGGTACGGAAAGCTGCCGAAGTCCTGGGACGTGGTGCTGAAGAATTCGCAATACACGTCAAAGGGTTAGAATTGCCGATGCACGATCCCCGGGCATTTTTCGGCTACGCTGCAACCTATGCCACATCTCCACGGGGTGCCTGTCACCTGCACGGCTATGTTGGAGGCTATGACGGTAGAGGTGTAATGCCGGAAGCAGGGCTCACCGAGCCTCAGGATGCCCATGCATTAACCGGAAAAGGTTTCCTGGCAAAGATCGTGCAAGATTACGACAGTGTTGTACAATCATCCATAGTTTGCTACTTCATGACCTATGGCGTGGGTCCCAGCGATCTGGCCAAGGCGCTTTCTGTGGCAACAGGAATCGATTATGACGCCCAAACCGTTTTAAAGATGGGGGAGAGAATTTTCAATCTCCAAAGGGCATTTAATAACCGGTTGGGGATCACCCGAAAGGATGACATACTCCCCAAGAGGATTTTAACATCAACAGAAGGCGGTCCCAACGAAGGATATGTCCCCAATCTCGATGACCAGCTAAAAGAATACTACCAGCTGCGCGGCTGGGAAGAAGACGGGAAGCCCTCAAAAGAAAAGCTGCGTGAATTGGGGCTGGACTTTGTCATAGGTGATCTCTATGCCGAAAATTAAAGTGCATTTTTGTGGACTAATAAATGGGGATTTCTTTGATGAGGATTTCGATATAGGGCCACATGAAACTCTGGGCGACCTTGAAAAAAGGATTACCACCAGATACGCCCACAAGATCAACAAAGACTACAAGAGCAAGGAAGGACTTCTCAACCATAAACTTGTCAGGGTGGGGAATGCATCAGGCAAGCGCCTGGATGATCTTAACATTGATGTCAGCAGTTTAAAGGAGATCTGGTTTGTTGTTCCTTTTGCTGGAGGATAAACTCCAGACAGCAAGAATCCGTCTTTTAAAAATTAAAAAATCAAAGCACATGAGGAGGTCTAAAAATGGCTAAAGTAGATGGAGGAAGGTTGTTTGCAAGGGCTCTCAAAAAGGAAGGGGTTGATTGCATCTTTTGCCTTGCCGGCGGGCATATTATGCCGATCTTTTACGGCTGCCGGGAAGAAGGCATTAAAGTGATCGACGTCAGGCATGAATGTGCCGGCGCTTACGCAGCCGATGCCTATGCCCGCGTGACGGGAAAACCTGGAGTCATTGTGACCACGGCAGGGCCAGGCGTCACCGATACTCTCACGGCAATGGCAGAAGCCAAGCTTCAAGGAGTCCCAGTAATTCATATCGGTGGAGCTTCCAATGTGCGTGAAAACGATACAGGGCCGCTTCAGGATCTGAACACCCTGGAAATGATGGCGACAGCCACCAAATGGGCACGTAAGATCTATCACACCGAACGCATACCTGAATATGTCTCTATGGCTTTCAGACATGCCCTCGACGCCACCCCAGGTCCAGTCTACCTGGAATGCCCGATGGACGTTCTGGTAACCAATTTTGTTGAAGAAGAAGATGTCTATTACCCCGAAAAATATCGGACAGATGCCGTACCTTTCGGAGAACCAGACTTGATAGAAAAAGCAGCCGATCTCCTGGTTTCAGCCCAAAGACCTGTCATGGTAATCGGTGATACTGCCAGATTCAGCGCAAAATATGGAGAAGCGATCGCCGAACTAGCCGATTATTTGAAAATTCCCGTATCGGTCCAGACCATGTGCCGTGGCCTCTTTGCCAATGAAGAAACAAACCCACTATTCAGAATCGGTACAGCCGCCCTCCCCGCAGCTAATGTCGTCCTCATGCTCTGCGTCGAGAACAATTACCGGATAGGAAAAGCACGTCCTCCACTCATTAATAAAGAGGCCAAGCTGATCCAGGTACATCCTGATATAACAATGATCGGGTATAATGCCCCCGCAGAAATTGGTATCGTGGGCGGAGCCGGGCCTGTGGCCAAACAGCTCCTGGAAGCAGTTAAAGCCAGGGTTCCAAAGAGAGAGGATCTGACCTGGGTTAATAAAGCAAAGGAGAGGGCGGAAGCTGCTGCCGCACCCTGGATGGAATGCTTTACTTCTGACGCAATCCCCATCAACCCTGGCCGCTG
>NZ_JBNATZ010000208.1:0-4369 GCF_049701015.1 Desulfofundulus sp. | reverse complement strand
CGAAATTTCGTCAAACCTTCAATTGATTTGTATCTTTTCCGGCATTACCAATGTCATCTGGACTGTTAATCATTTATCAAATCGTAGTCGAGAACTTGACGAAAACTTTTTCGAAGCCCTTAATGACTCTTTTGCTCACCTTTTTGTAGTCTTTCTTACAGGTATAGTATTTTCCATACTCCTTCTTAAGTTTAACTCCATCCTGCCTTCTGTCATTGCTCACACAACGACAAACTTCGTGTTCAGCCTTTTCTACCGCCATCATCTCTATCACCTTTCACAAAAGAGTCAAGAAGAGTAACAAAAACACAACCCAAAGTCACAACGGACGGGTTGATGGGGCCGTTTTTCTTAATATCGTCGTTTCGGTAATTATCTGGTACGGGCCTGTTCAGGCTTGCACCACCTGCCTTGTTGGGATATTACGGTAGGAACGGGAAAGTCCTGCCTGAAAAAATGAGAAAGCCCGGCAGGGCCGGGCACATTAATCTTTTCCCACTAATACCACTATCCATTCCTGGTCCCTCTGCACAATCCTCGCTGCTGCCCACCTCCTGTAGACTACCTCACCACCAAACACTTTCTTCGAACTCACACTTAATTCCGCCACCGCTCCGGGAGACTGGAGCGTGACTTTTACGCCACCCGGCAGGACAAACGCCCTCGGGAACCCCCCGCCCGGAATTTCCGCCTCCGTTAATTTCCCGTCCCCGTAAGTATACTGCACACCCGCAGGTCTTCCCTCGGAAGCCTGCCCGTCGTAGACTACCAGGGTGTAAGCGGGCCTGCCGGAGAAAGCGGAATACTTCTGGGGTTCGAGGTCTCCTTTTAACTCCAGGTTCTCTTGCAGCATCTTTTCAAAGGCCCTCCGCGCCCGGCGGAAGTCAATCTGCAGACTTTCCCTGTCGAACTGGTTGGCTGCCGCTTTGACCGCTATTCCCACGGAGTTTTTGAGCACAACGTCCGCCGAGGAAACGTCCTGGGCCGTCCTCGTGACCCAGACCAGAACAACAAAGAGCAAAAAGACCAGAGGAAGCGCCGCCACGATGGAGCCTTCCTCGCCTTTACGTTTTCTGGCTGACGGCACTTCCCCTCACCCCGATCCTGACAGGTTTGCCGGGACTGCCCCCGATCAGCGTCCTCGCCATAAAGCTGTTGAAGTACTTCGGGATAAACTCTATCCGCAGGCTGACTTCGTTCGGCCAGAGAACGGGCGCTTCTCCCTCTTTCTTGACGTCTCCTCCAATTTTAATCGTTGCCGGGTCGGCTCCCAGGTCAACCAGCTTTTTGACCAGGTCCTGCTCATCTGAAGGGTACAGCCCGCCCGCTATCTCCATCTTCGACAGGGTGCGGTATTTCAAACTCTCGGTGTGCTGGTATATGGTGAACACCCCCCAGTATTCCACCGCCGCAAACAGGAGAAAAGAGAGGACGTACAGGACAATGAGCATCTCGATAATTACCCAGCCGCTCTCCCCTTTCAGTAGCCCGTCCAGATGATGTCCCTGATCCGCTCCTCGCCTCTTCCCGACACCTGCAGCAGGGCATTGGTTATCCCCGCTATTATGGGGATCGACCCGATACCTATGATCAGCGCGCCCACCAGCCATTCCACGATTCCCCCTTTTTCAGAGAGCAAAAATTCTTTCATGTTAAAAATCCCTCCCATACGGCCCTGATGAGGCAAAACACCAGGGCCAGAAATATTATCGGTGCCCCGACGTGTTTTACTCTCTTCCCGTGCACGACTGCACCGGCATCTCTTACCCCGCCCAGCTCCAGCATGGCCTCTCTTTTCATAGCCGCAAAGGCCGGTTTCAGCTTAAACCCGTAGACTTTAAGCCGCGCGAAGACAGCGGCGACAGCCAGGTTCACGAAGAAAAAAGCGAGAAAAATAAACCCCAGCAGGGGCTGCAGGCAGGCGGCTATCCCGACAATGAGCTTGATGTCCCCCTCGCCTATCCTCCCCGGCAGGCACGACAGAAGCCCTATGAAACAGGAAAACAGGACGTTTGCAATACCAAACCGCCAGTTGCCCGACAAAAAAGGCCACAGCCAGCCAAAAAGTATTAAGGGGAAAGTAACGCAGTTCTTGATCTTCTCCCACTTGATATCAGTGTAAACCGATATGCCAGCCCCCAGGAGGGCCACTGCATAGGGCAGGTAGCGGAAATTAAAAGCCCATGTGGCCAATTCTTTCAATCAGCACACCCCCCTGCAAACGCAGCGCGGCCAGTATCCCGAAAAGTATCGTAGCTCCGCCGAGACCCATGATGATGATCCTTACCAGGTACTCCAGGGTTGACCCCCGCTCGCCTTTAAACATAACAAGACTCCCTCCCATTCTTTTCTATTTCAGCTTGATCGACATGATCAGCTTGGAAATGTGGTACCCCACGGGCATCAGCGTCACCCCCACCAGGGCGAGACCGGGCAGCAACAGGTACAGCGTCTGTATTATCGGGCGCACGCCCAGACCACGCTCTATCCTGAACTGCCTCACGTTTTCCATGGTCTTGCCCTCCTGGCTCAAGTACTCCGCCAGCCTGCCCGGACCAATTACCAGCGCTCTCTGCAGTATCCTGACCAGCGCATCCGCTTCCGGCAGTCCCAATTCCTTCCCCAGTTTTTGGAGCGCCCGCTCCGGGCCCTGACCCCAGCTGTTGAGGCACCGGCGCAGGGGGTCTTTAATCAACCTGACCAGGTACGCACCGGCTGTGAGGGCTTCATACAGGGAATAACCGGCAACAGCATAGACGCTCACCACCTCGTACAGGAGCAGGACCTCGCCGGCTTTTTTCTCTTCGGTAAGCTTTTTAACGAACCAGTTGTAAGCCACCACCCCGAGGTATCCCAGCAACCCTCCTGAAACGGCACACGGCACGGCCAGCAGCAGGTTGGGACTCGCAATGGAATAGCCGATCAGCGCACCCACCATCACGGGGTACATTTTCTTCCTGTCCACGTTCTCAAGTTTTCCGGCCCCGATCCTTCCGATTCTGCGGTGATACCTGCGGTCGGCCAGAAGTTCAAGTATCCGCCCGGTAACGTAAGCAATGGTGACAAATATCAATGCCAGAAGGATTTCACCCTCCCGGGGAGACAGGTACCCTATATATCTTTCCAGGATGTCAACCGGCCGCACGCAAATCTTCCCTCCTTTTTGCATCACAAGTCTATCTTCTTAAGCATCTGGTCCAGCACGATACCTGCGGTTACAGATAAGAACAGCACCAGGATGACGGCCCGCCCGAGAGGTTGAGAGTAGAATTCCAGTGTATCCGGGAACAGCACCTGGGTGATTATAAAACCGGGGACCACCAGAATGTTGAGCAGTATGCCCAGCCTCCTGGTCCCGCTCAGCTCGGTGATATTTTTCTGCATCAGCAGCCTCTGCTGGTGCAGGCGGCTTATTAAACGCGGCATTACCTTCATCACCGTGGAATCTTCATGAGCGGCCAGCAGGATCTGCGCCCAGAGCCGCCCGTACTCGCAGTTCAGGTCGGAAGAAAACTTATTGAACACCCTGGCCGGCTGCTTGCCGGCAGTCAAATCCTTGGCGCACTGCGACAGGTACCTTTTCAGCGGACTTGCCGCGACCTCAGAGACGCGCGCCAGCGCCTGGGCTACGCTTTTACTCATTTCAAACTCCACGGTGAACAGCTGTATAGCCATCGGAAGCTGTTCGAGTACCCTTTGCTCGTGCTTCTGTACCTTCCAGCTCAGTACAAGAAAAGGGACGAAAACGGCAATCACCATAATGGCGACTGCCGACGCAACGTTTCTCAATAAAAATAATCCCATCACCAAACCCGCAAAAGCGGCGGTAACGGACAGCACGAGAAAAGCTGCGGGCTGAATGTTCCACTCAACCCTTTTTATCTGAGCGTCAAGATAGCTGTACAGCTGGTTCCTGCTCCCGCGTGTTTCGTACGCCCTGCTGATCACCTCCGGCAGAGAGGCCAGCATCCGCCTGCGCCTCTGCAAAGCCCCCACTCTTTTGTTAACCTTTTCCCAACCTTTCCACAGCCCTTCCAGGATGTATATAGATACTACCACACACGGTACCGCCGCCCCGAGCAGAAATGCGTACTCATGCATTGGCCCTCATCCCTTCCAGTTGTTCGAGCTCAAAACGGGTAACGCCAAATTTAAAGAGTTTTCGGGCCAGCATCTCCGATATGCCGTGCGGGTACCGCCACTTCCCCTGCTCATAGCTTTCACTCGAGGGCTCCCAGACACACAAGTCCCTGAACTCGGGGCCGCTTTCCCCCTTCGAGACTTCCACCACGTGCTCTATTCTCCTGGTACCCGTAACGTCGTTGCCGTACATCTGGACTATCACATCAAAGCTGGAAGCTATCTGATC
>NZ_JBNATZ010000207.1:0-4390 GCF_049701015.1 Desulfofundulus sp. | reverse complement strand
TGTCAATTCTCACTTTAATTTAGCCCAACCCCTGCCCATTTTCGCAGACTAAACAATCTGCAACTATTTCCGATACCAGAACAATCTGCAACTGTTTCGCAAATTGTTCTGGTATTTCAGGTCAGTCCGTCTCTTCACCAGAATATGAGAACCAGTGATTGACCCCTTTTCTTCCGGCTGTGGAACAGGTAGAATATTTGTTGGAAGTGACTACCATGCAACAAATATTTTACACGCCTGTACCGCCGGAAGAATACGCCCGCCTGGGCAAAGATTTTCCTTTTCCCCAACCCACCTCATGCCCCAACCCAGGTTGTCTGGTCAAGGTACCTCCACAAAAACACGGTTTTTATCAACGCAACATTATCGCAGTAACTTTCTGCGGCCGGATTCTTATCCGCCGTTACTACTGCAAATACTGCCGAACCACCATTTCGTACCTGCCTTCCTTCTGCCTGCCGTATTTCCAGTACTCGGTCGAGATAATTTTTGCCGCCCTTTGGTATATTCTGGTTTCCCATCACTCATTTTCCGAGTGTTTAAAGCTGCTGAAAGAGTTTTTCGTGTACCTGTACTGGAACACTGGTCATCTGCAATTCTACGTGCGGAGATTTTTAACCAACTTAAACCGCATCAAAGTGGGTCTGCGCCAGCTTCTCCCCAGGGTCAGCCTCCCACAGGACAGCCCGGATAAAAAGGAAGGAGCCAGAAAGGTACTGCACATTGTGGCAACTGGATTTCCCCGGATCCAGACCTTCTCCAGCAGGTTTTATGCCCAATGTGGGTACTCTTTTATGGCTCCTTTGCACAATATTTTAGCATAAAAGAAACCTTTGGAGTACCCGGACCCGGTGCATTATGCCACCAACAAACCTTTTTTCTTGGGGCCGACCGGAGAAAGTGTTATTATGCTGGTGACGCGTCAAAGGGCTTTAAGCGCTTAGGGCCTCCCAGAAACTGTAACAGGGAGGACGGGTAGTTTATGCTCACCAACCAGGAAAGGGAAGCCATTGCCCTGAAGAAGTTCTCTTTGATCGCACCGGTATTAAACGGCCAGGTCCAGAACCAAACGGAATATTTTAAAAACCTGGCGGCGCTGCCAATTGAAATGCCCCACTATGGTCCGAGGCGCTATTCCATAAAGAGTTTCATGTGGTGGCTGTACCTCTACCGGCGGCACGGACTGGAGGGCTTAAAGCCAGGGTACCGCTCGGACCGGGGTAAAAGCCGCCGCATAACCGAAGAGATAGCCCGGAAAATCCGGGAAAAGAAGGCAGGCAATCCCCGTCTTTTCGGCACCCTGCTTTATGAGGAACTGGTCAAAGACGGTGTGTTCACGCCGGACAGGCTCTCTTTGTCCACCTTCTACCGTTTTCTGGCCCAAAATCCGGAGCTGGCCGCTGATAGCCACCCCGATGCGGAGGAAAAGGAGGTCAAGCGGTTTTCCCACCAGTGGGTGAATGAACTCTGGCAGACGGATATCATGTACGGCCCCCGTTTGAAAGTGGGCCGGGCCCAAAAACAAACTTACCTCATCGCCTTCATCGACGACGCCTCGCGTCTGGTCACGGCAGCCCAGTTCTGCTGGGAACAGAACTACACAGCGGTAAGAACCGTTTTGAAAGATGCCATTTTAAAACGGGGCATACCGAAAATGATTTACACCGATAACGGGAAGGTTTACCGCTGTGGCCAGCTGGCCATGACCTGTGCCAGTCTGGGCTGTACTTTGCTGCACACTGAACCTTTTGCTCCGCAGGCCAAGGGTAAAGTGGAGCGTTTCTTTCGCACTGTCAGGATGCGTTTTTTAAGCCGCCTGGAACCGGACACGATTAAATCCTTAGAGGAGTTGAACCTTGTCTTCTGGCAGTGGCTGGAGACGGATTACCAGCGCAAATCGCACACTGCTCTTGGCATGAGCCCCCTGGATTACTTTATGTCCCAGGCGCATGCGGTGAAAATGGTTTCCGACCCGGTCTTTTTAGACGAGTGTTTTCTCCTGCGGGTAACACGCAAAATTAATCATGACGCCACTTTCCCGTTGGATAACGTACTCTACGAAACGGACCAGCAGTTTGCCGGTACACGCCTGGAAGTCAGGTATGAACCCGAGTGGCTGGGTAATCCCGCCCGCCCTGTGCTACTTTACAAAGACAGCCTGAAAGTGGGCGAGGCCAGACAGGTTGATTTCCATGCCAATGCGCAGCTGAAAAGGAGAGGCCGCGGCCGCCCGGCCCTCAAAAATACCAGCCCGGAAGATAAGCCTCTGACCACCAATAACCGTGAGACCCCGGTACCGGCCATTTCCTTTGCCGAACTGCTCAAAAGTGAAGGGGCGGGTGAAAAGTGATGTTCACCCAGTTCTACGGGTTGAAGTTTAACCCTTTCAGCAAGGAAGTGCCTTTTGACCGGCTTTATTTAAGCCAGGACCTGACGGAACTCACGTCGCGCCTGAAATACTTGCAGCAGGTGCGGGGCATGGGTTTGGTTGCCGGAGAGCCGGGGTGTGGTAAAACTACCGCCCTGCGCAAGTATGTGGAGGAACTTAACCCCGCCCATTTCAAACCGTGCTATTTTACCCTCTCCACGGTGACAGTACTGGAATTTTACCAGGGTTTAGCCCTAACGCTGGGCGAACAACCAAAACACAAAAAGGTGAGCCTGTTCCACCAGATACAGGACGCCATCACAAACTTGTATTACGACCGCCATATTACGCCGGTTATTGTGCTGGATGAAATCCATCTGGCCGCTGGCAAGGTCCTGGAAGAATTGAGGCTGCTCTTCAACTTCAAAATGGACTCACAAAACCCTTTTATCCTGATCCTGTCCGGGCAAGCGCTGATCCGCAACAAATTGGCTCTCAATGCCAACAGCCCCCTGCGCCAAAGGCTTACCGTAAAGTATGTCATGCAGGGCCTTAAACCCGGTGAAATCCAGGAATATTGTACAAGCCGACTGAAAAACGCCGGCCTGCACGAGGAGATCTTTACCCCGCAAGCTCTGGAGGCCATTTACGCCGTCACCAAAGGACTGCCTCGCCTGGTTAACAATCTGGTGACCAGTTGCCTGATCTGTGCATACGGCAGGAAGCAAAGGCAAATTGACGAGGATGTGGTGTATCAGGCAAGCCAGGAACTGGAAGTTTAGCGAAGGTGGTTCATATGTACAAAAGACTCAGCCTGGAATATTACTTTGCCGGTACCGGCTTTTCTGATTTACTGCCGCTGGCACTCCAAATGGCCCGAGAATTGCACTTTACCCGGGAAGAAATGATTGAGGCTATCTGCAAGGTGGCCGATAAAGCCAGGATGTACCCGCCAACCAGAAACCGGCAGGCCTGGTTTGCTGCCGTGTTCAGAGAAAAGTTGCTGGAAGCACGGGCGGAAATTATGGCCCTCAAGAAAAAATATCCGTATAACCGGTTTTGAGCGGTATTACCACCGGCTGCCTCTTTCGGGTAGCCGGTTTTTCTTTTTGGGGTATTCGATGGAAATGCCAGCGGAATTTAAAGATTATTTTTGTACTTACCGATTTAAAATGAGAATTTCCTGTGTTCCCGCGGTCGGTTAGTCCAATTTAATGTGAAAATTTTCCCCGGATTAATTTGAAAATCTACACTACACCTCCAACCACGAGTTTCCCTCTTTTGATCACTTTCTCAACAAGATTGGTGCCAAACCGGTACATCAGGTACTGGTAGTCAGGTGCATCAAAAATCACCAGGTCTGCCTGTTTGCCGACTTCCAGGCTCCCAACACGGTCTGCCCGTCCAATGGCATGTGCGGCGTTGATGGTCACCGCAGCCACAACCTCTTCCGGGCTCATCTTCAGCTGCCGGCAGGCAAGACCCATTACGATCTGAAGAGAGTTCACCGGCGAACTCCCCGGGTTGAAGTCGCTGGCTAATGCCACGGCTACCCCCGCTTCGATCATCCTCCTGGCAGGCGCATACCTCTCCTCCATCAGGCAGAAGGTCGTCGCCGGCAGGAGCACCGCTATCGTATTGGAACCGGCCAGACACTCAATTCCTCGATCGGATACCGCCATCAGGTGATCCGCTGATGTCGCCCCTACCTCTACGGCGAGTTCGGCACCACCCAGAGGAACGATTTCGTCGGCATGGATCTTTAGTTTAAAGCCATGGTGCCGGGCCGCAAGCAGGATCCTCCGCGTCTGCTCGACCGAAAAAACACCTTCCTCGCAAAAGACATCACAGAACTCGGCAAGCCCCCGCCGTGCCACCTCCGGCAGCATTTCATTGTTCACCAGTTCCACAAAACCATCGGGGTTGTCCCTATATTCGGGTGGGACGGCATGGGCGCCCAAAAAGGTCGGCACAAGTTCCACCGGCTGCCTGGTCTGCAGCCGGCGTACAGCCTCCAGCATC
>NZ_JBNATZ010000206.1:0-4399 GCF_049701015.1 Desulfofundulus sp. | reverse complement strand
CCGACAAGTTCCTGGAGGGCGGGCTCGACCCGGACGGGCTGGTGGAAGTCCTTTCGGACGTGGTGAGGAAGGAATACGAAGAACTGGTGGCCAGGCTGGAAGCGGAGGCACTGCCGGAAACGGGGAAGAGCGAGTTGTTGCAGCTGCCCGAAGTAGCGGCTGGTTGATCTGGTTTCGCCGGTTTTTTTAAAAAATGTCCTCAATTTTATAACGTATTTATTATGAACGGGTGCTTGTCCGGCCTTTTTGTTTTTCAGAGAGGTGGCGGCATTAGATTCGCTGAAAGACGAACGCTTGAACAATATACTCTCTTGCTTCGGAAAAGATCCATTTCCAGGAAGGAGCGAGGGTTGGTTTGTGCACTTCCAAACGGATTATCTTGGATAATTCTTTTCTGAAATCGTTGTAAACGGCAACGAGATTTGTGCCGAGAAGATTACTTCCATGAAAGTCACTTTGTTGGTCAAAATAGCACTGTTCGAGTATAGATTGCGGTTCGGAGATAGGATGACCGACATCATCGCTAGATACGACATCTGTGATTACTATGCCAATATTTCCTTTTGATAGGTATGAAGCCATTTCCTTCAGGTGACTTGCTGAAAGAGCGTGAACGAAATTTTTAAGCAGTTTGTTAGTACTTGGGTTAAGTTCTTTCCGCCAAAGTTCTACGGCAGGGTGAACTAGTTGGGATAGGAGGCATTGTGACACCACTATGTTGAAGCTTTCTTTTAGGTAAGGGAGTGATGGAAAGGAGAGACTAGACAAACGTTCCATCGTACGTCTAATTGTTGAACTATATGGCTTCTCAATCATTTCTTGATATGCAGGGAGTATTTGCGTGACATCCTCGATATGCAAAAAGACGTTATTCGGGGGAGTTGATCCCAGTTGTCTTAATCCATGACGTAAAGCATCTTCATCAATATCAAGGAGGTGAACTTGTTCAAAGTGTTCGCAGAGAGTTGTTAGATCAACATCGTTGCAGTTGCCCGCCCCAATAATCAGGATTTTGCCGCAGGAACATCTCGAAAGAATTAGTTCCGTACTCTTTTTTCGATGGGTTTCGTATATCGCGAAGCGGTCGCGGGTTTCAAAATTTGCCCGCTTTTGTTTTTGTAAGATATCCATTCTTTTCCCTCCCGTCGATTGCTTTCTTTTCCAACTCACTGAGATTTTTCAGGGACATTTGAGTGTTTACTCTTTTCGCTGGAAAAACCCTTCTCACAACCATGTAGCGAGGTGAAACAGAGGTGGATCAGATGTTTAAACGTCCGTCACCCTGCTTTTGGGTAGTGACTTGCAAGAAGGAAATAACCGGGAGGTGCCGGGCGGCCGTCCAGAACGTAGGGCGACCGGTAGAAATTCAGGGGGAGTACCCGCAGCACGTGATCTGCCGGATCAACACGCTGGACGACAACTGGCTGAACGACGCCCGCGTGATTGCGGCAGCACCGGACCTGTACCTGGCGTGCGGGGAGATGGTCCGGGCGCTGGAAGCCTGGAGGCGGGGCGAGGAGAATGCCGGTCTCCTTCTCGAGCGGGCGGAGAGTCTCATGAAGGGAGCGCTCCTCTATGCCAGGGAGGGCAAGCAGCCCCGGTGGAGGGAGCACGTGCTGGATGAAGAGCGGCAGTGGGACGAAATACTCGGTCTAGGTCCCAAGCAAAAGCTCGAGCCCTGCCTGTTCGAGGAATGCCCGCTGGCGCGCCGCAAGACGTTCAGTGAGGATTTCATGAGGCGCCTGGCCAGGATGGAGCGGTTGGCTGCTAGCCCGGACTAACCGGGCTTTTTCTTTTTCCGAAAAGCCTCGAAAATCAGCGAAAACCCCGCACCCCGCCCCGAAAAACAAACATCTTCCATTACAGAACACCCGTTTTGGTCAGGGAAGGTCAAATACCGCTTTTGTCATTTTTACCAGAACGTGTTAGGATAAAGTCAGTCAAGGTCAAAGTCAGACCGGTGGTGGTGGGTATGCCCGAGCTCCGGCTCCTCAAGATCGCGAAGATAGGCACGCCGCACTTCACGCTGCCGGCCTCGTTCCTGCGCTCCGTGGTGAAGAGGTACGGCTACCGGCACCTAGCGGTGTACCAGTACGGCAGGGCGCTGGTGGTCGTCCCTGTGAACGTCGAGGTGGACGGGGAGGCCCTGGAGGACGTGAGGGGGCTCCTGGAGGCCGGGAAGAGAGGTGATCCGTCCCGGAAGGCTGTGGTAGAATAAGATAAAATTAACTGAAAAAGAAAAGAGGCGGTATTCGTAAGAAACTGAATACCGGACCGCCCCGATGAATTCTTGACAACAATTATGTTTCGCTATTATAATTTAGCCACACGCAACCGCCGGAACACGGAATTCCGGCGGCAATACAGGCTGATTGCTGGCGCACGCAACGCCGGCAAAATTTAGGATCGGGGTCGGTGGTTTTAACTAACCGGCCCCTTTAATTTCTTGGGGGTGTATTTTTTAAATGGAACGAGTGATGGTATTTATCGATGGAAACAACTTAAACAATGCTGTTTACCATCTTTTTGACGGTTTCCCGCCCAGGTTCAACATCAAAAAGTTAGCGAAAAAACTATGCGGAATTAACCGCAATCTCGTTAAGGTATTTTATTATACGGCTCTGGCCGATAGGGCGGACAACCCCACGGCTTACGACAACCATAAACGTTTTATCGATGCTTTAAATGCTCTTCGCCGTGTTCAAGTTGTGGTTGGTTACCTGGCTAAAAGACAAATTCCCGGAGTTCAGTTAGACCCGGCAAATCCGTCTACCTACATACACGTTGAAAAAGAAACGGACGTAAATATAGCAACTGACTTATTAACCAAGGCTTTCTTTAACGCTTATGACACTGCCGTTCTAGTCAGTGCGGATTCGGACTACAGCAGAGCCGTCGAGTGTGTTAAATTTCTCGGAAAGGTGGTGGAATTGGCGGTAACGAAGAACCAGAAGGCAGCCAAAATGAAATATCTGGCGGACAGCTATATTGAGATGGATAGAGGATTCTTTCTGGAAAGTTGTTAATTTCAAAGGAGTGATTTCAAAGGAGTGGTACCGCTGCTGAGGTTCTGTCTATTCGTCCTGCTGCTGGCGTTGTTCGTCATCTTCGTGCCGGGCATGCGCCCGGTGTGAGTGTTCTCCTGTCGGCACTTGTTCAGTTGTCGCATTTTAACGACACTTCAATTTTTGCATCCAGAGCTTTCGCGACTTTCTTTAAAAACCGAAGGGAGGGGTTATAAGTCCCGCTTTCCAGCCTGGCGATGGCCGATTGACGGGTGCCGACTCTACGGGCGAGTTCGGCCTGGGTCATTCCCTTTAATTTCCGCTGTTTAATGATGGCCCTGATAAGCTGGTATTCCGGTTCCAGTTCCTCGTAAGCTTGCCGGAAAGCCGGATCTTCCATCAGTTCGTTTTTTAAATCACTCCATTTCATTTGTCATCACCGGGGAAAGTGGCGAGTCTCCCGCTGTTTAGGCTTAATTTCCAGTTTAAGGTCCAGGGCATCGAGAGCTTTCGTGACAGTGGCAAAATTTCCAATGCGACCCCTTTCCAGCCGGGAGACCTGAGCCTGGGTTAGACGGGCTTTCCGGGCAAGGGTTCCCTGATTCCAGCCGCGCCGGGTTCGCTCGGCTATGATTGCCCTGGCGATCTGGTAGCGCGGTTCGTCTTCAAGCATTTCCTTTATGATTTGCGGTTTATCTTCAAGACGTTTAGCAATTTCGTCCATGGTCACAAATTCAGGCATTCATTTTCCCTCCCGTCGTGTTTGTAGAAATTTGCGGAGGATATTTTCAGCTTTGCGGATTTCCGACCGCGGCACCTTGTTCGATGTCTTGCGGAAGCAATTTGTTAAGAGAAACTTATCGCCCAGGACTGAAAAGAACAGTGTCCTCTCATCGTACCGGGCAAATTTCGTCCGCAGTTCCCATAACTTTTCCGAGCTTTCCCAGATGCGGTGGATATACCTGTCCGGCAAACTAAGTCCGAATTCATTCAGCAGCATGATGTCGTGGAGCATTTTTGCCGATATCTTTGGTTGGGGGTGATTTAAGATGTAGTGCATGACTTCTTCTGTCATTATGATCCTGTCACATCGGGATAACCGCTCCAGCAGTTCTTTTTCGGTGGTTCGATTCATCGTTTCCACTCCAGGTTTTATTATATCAGAATTGATATAACAAGGTCAACAATCCCGGCCCGCCGGGGCCGTCAACCCGGCGAAAACTTGACAAAGGAGCGCGAGAACATGCGTAAATTAGCCGTTCTGCTGGCTGGTTTCCTCCTGTCCCTGCTGGCCTTCGCCCTCCCGGCCCCGGCCGCGCCCGCGCACAAGGCCGTGTTCGTCGTCGGGCAGAAGGGGTACACCGTGGACGGCCAGGCGAAGACCATGGACGTGG
>NZ_JBNATZ010000205.1:0-4402 GCF_049701015.1 Desulfofundulus sp. | reverse complement strand
GATTATTGGTGGAGGATTCGATGCCTGTCTCCGTTTTTTTCAATATCCAAAGCATGCTTAGTCATCATATTCAATTTGAACGATTGAGTCACGTGACTTCTAAGCTTAGAATAGTTAAAAATGAATATGAGATTGCGTGCCTTCAAAGAGCTGCTGAAATTGTGGACCGGGTTTTCTCCAAAATTGTTGATGAGGGTCTCGAGGGCAGGTCGGAGAAGGAGCTATCTGCGAGGTTACAGTATCTTATCAAGAGCTATGGTGCCGATGATGTGGCCTTTGAACCAATAGTTGCTTCCGGCCCTAATGGAGCCAACCCGCATCATACACCCGGTGATAGAGTCATCCAAAAAGGTGATATGGTAATCCTTGACTTCGGTGCTAAATATAAAGGATACTGTTCTGATATTACCAGAACTGTTGCGATTGGCGATGTGTCGGACGAAGCGAAGTTAGTTTATCAGGTTGTGAAGGAGTCTCAGGAGGTTGGTTTAAAGTCAATACGCGCAGGAATTAAGACTGGTGATATCGATCTGTCGGTGAGGAACAATATTGCTGCCCACGGCTTTGGGAATTTATTTATTCACAGGACGGGGCATGGCTTGGGATTGGATATCCATGAAGAACCTTACATTGCGCCCAACGGTGAGTCCATAATTGAGGATGGTATGATTTTTACTGTTGAGCCCGGTATTTATTTGCCCGGTAAGTTTGGTGTCAGGATCGAAGATGATGTGGTCGTCATGGAGAGTGCGGGCCGCTCACTGACATCTTCAGAAAAAGAGTTAATTTATTTGTAAACTAAAAAAGAAATTGCCCTGTACAAAAAATGCGTGAACAAGTATGAGTAATTGGGGCACCACAGTAATGCTACAGCGGAGGCGAGATTATGAGCGTCACTACCAGTTGTGTAGCTGTTGAAAAGGAGATGCAAAAAAGGAGGGCTGCGGTAAGGCCGGTAAACGCAAGGATTGCCAGGCTCAGAAATGAAAGCATAACGGCCATGGTCAAGATATCCGGCGAGAGGGCCCGGCTTATAACTGAGTTTTATAAAAGCGGGGCAGCCGCCGATAAATCCATGCCTGTGCAGCGAGCGATGGCGTTCAGGTATTTAATGGAACGGGTGAGCCTTCCCGTCGAAGACGGCCAGTTGATCGTCGGGTTGAGGGGTACCGGTCCCCAGGAGGTCCCTACATATCCTGAGATCTGCACTCACAGCATGGCGGACCTGGAAATTCTGGATTCGAGAGATAATATGCCATACAAAGTTGACGAAAGCACCAGGAGATTGTATGCGGATGAAATAATTCCATACTGGAAGGGCAGGACCGTGAGGGAAGCCGTCTTTGAAAGCCTGCCCCGGGACTGGCTGGATGCTTATGAAGCCGGGATATGGACGGAATTTATGGAGCAAAGGGCACCCGGACACACGGCTGGCGGCGACAGGATTTTCAAAATGGGGATACTGGATATAAAAGAAGAAATTAAAAAGAAAATGGCTGAACTCAAGCCGGAGGACCCCGCATACGGCGAGAAGATGGAAGAGCTCAAGGCCATGGACATTGCCGCCGACGCCATCCTGGTCTACGCCGGGCGTTATGCCGAAAAACTCGACAGGATGGTCGAAGAAGAAGAAAACTCCGGGCGAAAAGAAGAACTTAAAGAAATGGCCCGGATATGCAGGCGTGTTCCGGCCCATGCTCCGGAGACTTTCTGGGAAGCCCTTCAGCATTACTGGTTTGTTCACGTGGGTGTGGTCTATGAGACAAATCCCTGGGATTCTTTTAATCCCGGACGGCTGGATCAGCATTTATATCCGTTCTACAGCAGGGATATCGCGGAAGGGAGGCTCACAAGAGATAAAGCCAGGGAACTTCTTCAGGCCTTTTGGATTAAGATCAACAACCAGCCCGCGGTGCCGAAGGTCGGCGTAACAGCCGAAGAGAGCTTCACGTACAACGACTTCACGAAAATCAATGTGGGAGGGCTTAAGGAGGACGGTTCCGACGGTGTCAACGATGTCACGTACCTCATCCTGGAAGTTCTGGATGAAATGAGAACCTTGCAGCCGAATACAGCTGTGCTGGTGAGCGATAAAAATCCCGAGCGCCTTCTGATCAAAGCTTTGAAAGTCGTGGGCCCCGGCTTTGGAGAGCCGCCGTTTTTCAACTTCGACGGTGTCGTGGTAAAGATGCTGAGGCAGGGTAAAAGCCTCGAAGACGCCCGCACTTCAGGGGTCAGCGGTTGCGTGGAGTCCGGAGCTTTCGGGAAGGAAGCCTACATATTGACCGGGTATTTCAACCTGCCTAAAATTCTTGAAATCACCCTTAACAACGGTATAGACCCGCTAAGCGGTAAGAAACTGGGTCTTGAAACAGGGGATCCTGCCGGTTTCAAGACCTTCGATGAGCTCTGGGAGGCGTTTGTCAGGCAGGTTAAGCACTTTATGGACATAAAGATGAAGGGAAATGACATTATAGAGGAGATCTATGCGAAGCAATTGCCGGTACCATTCATGTCGCTCTGGATTGACGACTGCGTTCAAAACGCCCGGGACTACAATGCCGGGGGTGCCAGGTACAACACGCAGTACGTCCAGCTGGTGGGACTGGGTACCGTGGCTTTCGGTTTAAGTGCGATCAGATACCACGTTTTTGATAGAAAGACGGTTGCCATGGGAGAGTTGCTGGAAGCCCTCGGGCAGAACTTTGAAGGAAAACACGAGATGTTGAGGCAAGTGATTTTAAATAAAACACCCAGGTACGGGGAAGACGATGATTATGCGGACGAAATAGCGAAAAAGATCGTGGATGTAACGGTAAAGATAATTGAAAGCTACCCGCTTTCCCCGGTCAGGAAGGCATCGAAAAGGGCTTACTTCCTTCCTACCACAGCTCATGTGTATTTCGGCAAGGTCACCGGAGCGACGCCGGACGGGAGAAAGGCGGGCATGCCGGTGTCTGAAGGCGTATCACCAGTCCAGGGGAGCGACAGGAAGGGGATAGCGGCTGTCTTCAGGTCGGTGTCCAAGTGCGACTGGGACAGGACCGGTGGGGCCCTGCTCAACCAAAAGCTTACTCCGGACCTGCTGGAAGGTGATGAAAACATTAAAAATCTGGCCCGGCTTATCAGGACTTTTTTCAATATGGGAGGACATCACGTCCAGTTCAACGTTGTAAGCGCCGAGCTTCTCCGCGAGGCGCAGGAGCGCCCTGCCGATTTTCAGGACCTGATGGTAAGGGTTGCCGGGTACAGCGATTATTTCGTGAACCTGCCGAAAGGGTTGCAGGAAGAGATAATTGCCAGGACCGAACACAGAGAGATTTAACTCCGGCGGTATAATTATCCGGTCAAACCGTTATCACCGGCACGGTTCCATTCGGCGCTCCCCCAAAAGCAGGAAGCTGCGGGGACAACGCGGCAGAACGGGGGATAGCCGAGCTCTACAGTGCCTTAAATCAAGATGGAGGCATCTAAATGGTCAACGAAGGATTGATATTTGACATAAAACGTTTTGCTATCCACGACGGTCCGGGCATAAGGACGACGGTATTCCTGAAAGGATGCCCCCTCCGGTGCTGGTGGTGTCACAATCCCGAAGGTATTTATCCCGCAAGCGAGCTCATATTTTTTGAATATAAATGTATCGGGTGCCGGACGTGCGCCGGTGTTTGTCCCACCGGCGCGATTGCTTTTGAAAACGGTACGCATCACCTGGATCGGGAAAAATGCAAAGGTTGCGGTGTATGTTCCGAAGCCTGCCCGACAGGCGCTCTGAGGCTGGCCGGCAGGGTCATCACCGTTGAAGGGCTCATGCAGGAGCTTGAAAAAGATGTCCTGCTTTACGACAACTCCGGTGGGGGTGTGACCTTTTCGGGTGGGGAGCCGCTTTTACAGCACCGGTTTTTAATAGAGGCCTTGAGGGAGTGCAAAAAGAGAGACCTGAGTACGGCCCTGGACACATCCGGTTACGCTTCCGCGGACGTTTTCGCAGCAGTTTTGGATTACGTCGATGTTTTTCTCTTTGACCTGAAACTGGCCGATGACGGAGAACACAGAAAGTACACGGGAGTTTCGAACGTGCCGATCAGGAACAACCTTCGGATGCTGGCGGATACCGGGAGGGGTGGGGACGTGATCTTGCGCCTCCCCGTAATTCCGGGGATTACCGATACGGAAAAAAATATCGCGGGCCTTCTGGATTTTGTGGCCTCACTGAAAGGGATAAGGAGGATTGACCTGTTACCTTTCCACGACGTGAACGAAAAATACTGCAGGCTCGGCAGGGACTACAAAATGCCCGCCTGCGGTGCCCCGGCTCCGGAGAAGTTGAAATTTATCAAGGAATGCTTTGAGAGAGCCGGTTTTAATGTAAAAATATAAAGGTGGCTTTCCTGGATTTGCC
>NZ_JBNATZ010000204.1:0-4418 GCF_049701015.1 Desulfofundulus sp. | reverse complement strand
TATTAAAAAAGATGGATAATCAGAAAAGAAGCTGGAAACTTCCTGTGAAGTTCCAGCTTCTTTCTTGAAGCGGGACCTGCGTAGGTGTAAAATTTGTCAGCGCAAATAGTCTAATAAAGACGTTTCCAAAATTTTTGCCCCCGCTGCCAAAGATGCCTGGTAGGAAAGCTGCTGGCGGGAGAGGTCCACGGCCACCCGGGCCACGTCCGCGTCCTCCAGGTTGCTCAGCACCTGGGTGAGGCGGACCTCCTGGTCCTGGAGCTGATCGCGCACCGACTCGAAGTGGCTGGTGCGGGCACCCACCTGCACCCGGTAGCGCAAAAGGTGGTCGAGCTGGTCGTTCAGAGCGCCGATGGAATCGTTCACCCCGGCAGCGTCCGCCGACCTCAAACTGTTTCTTAAATTCAATAGAACCTGGAAAACCCCGCCGACCACTTCATACTGGTTGTTGGAAGATTGTACTTTCCCGAAAACGCCATCCGGGGTATTTGAGTTACTACCAACAAGTGTCACTGCAGGGACGTCGATGGGGTAATTTGCCTGGTCCAGGATCTCCCGGGAAATGCGCTCCAGGTTGCCCCGGTAATATATGTTGTCGCCATCCCGCCAAAACGGTGGCTGGTCGTTTTTCGTCCCGGCAAAAATGTACTTGCCGCCCACGGTTGTGTTGGCGATGTCCACCATTTGGTCAATCATTTTGTCAATCTGCTCGCCGATGGCGGCCATATCGTCCTTCTCCAGGGTTCCGTTGGCACCCTGGATAGCATATTCCACGGCTTTTTGCAGCAATTCGCCCGCCGTGCCCAGGGCGGTGTCGGCCCCGTCCAGGTAGCTCAGCCCGTCGGTGATGTTGCGCTCGTATTGTTTGTTCCGTTCCACAGCCGCGTGCACGTTGAGGAGCTGGCTCAGGGCCGGCGGATCGTCGCTCAAGCTCAGGACTTTACGGCCCGTGGACATTTGCTCCTGGGTGCAGGCCAGTCTCTGCATGGCATCCTGGATGTAGTTCTGGGTACGCCGGGTTACCAGCATGTGGGTGACACGCATTGTTTTCCCCTCCGAATCAGGGATTTATCTTTTTGCCGTCATTACAGGCGCCCGGCAACACGGGCTTTCCACGCCTGTACATCGCTCCTGATGTTGCTTCCTAACCGGTCCTGTTAATGAGGTAATCCAGCATCTCATCGATGGTGGTCAGCACCCGGGCGCTGGCCTGGTAACCGTACTGGTACTGGATAAGCCTGGAAAGTTCTTCGTCCAGGTTGACCCCGGACACGGACTGGCGCAGTGATTCCACCTGCTCGGTGACGGCACTCTGGCTTTTAGCCATGTCCGATGCACTGCCGGAGCGGGCGCCGATGTCGGCCAGGAGGGCGTTGAAGTATTCATTGAAGGTGGCGCCGCTTAGATCAGGGGTATTTACTGTCACCCCATTGCCCAGGTCTTTTGTCTGCCCGTCCATGTCAATAGTCGCCAGCCGAGCTACATAGAGTGCTCTGCTACCATCAATTACTGCAGGGTTCCCCAGAATAGTGGAATTAACGGCAAAATCTCCCCCGGCCAGAGAGCCGGTAAAAAAAGACTGCCCCAGTACTTGGGATATGGTGCTTTCCAGGGCTGCGGACAACTTGTTTAACTTGTCCATGTATCCGACAATCACCTTTTGTGATTCCTCTAACCCCACCAAACTGCCCGCTTCTGGCAAATTTGTCTGGTAGTTGGTGAGGGAAATCTGCTTCTGCTGACTCCCAATCTGCAAATTTACCTCTTCCACTTTCCCGGAAGACTGACCGATAACCGGCTTTAACTCCACTGCAACGTCCCCACAGCCGACATCCACCCCGAAGAAAGTTAGCGCAACTTCCCCCGTCGGCTTACTTCCATCGGTCAGGTAAGTGACGCTGACCGGTCCGTACTCCGCCAGCCGATCCAGGAGCAGGTCCCGCTTGTCCAGGAGGTCGTTGGGCTGGTTGCCCTGGGCGTAGACCCGCTTGATGGACCCCGTTAGTTCCCGGATTTGCCGCAGGATTTCATTCACCGCGTCAACCTGGTCTTTGAGCTGGCCGCCGGTAACATTGCCGCTGGGGTCGACCTCTAAAATGCTCTTTGAAATATCGTCCAGCTGCTGGTACGCCTCTCGCATCATGGTGGCCAGCTCGTCGCCCGTCTCGGCCACGGCAGCCTTCACGCCGGGATCCTGGGGTGTGTTATTGAGATCGTGCCAGGTATTGAAAAACTTTGTAAGGATGTCAGCAATGCCACTGGCTCCGGGTTCGGGGAAGACGGCTTCAATGCGGCCGAAGACTTCCTCCTGCACCTGCCAGTACTCCCGGGAGGAAATGCTGTCGCGCGCCTGCACATCCAGGTACTCGTTTTTAATGCGCCGGACCATGGTCGCTTCCACGCCGGTGCCCAGTTGTCCCGGGAGCAGCCGGCCGCCCAGTGTCGGGTTGGCGTACGGATCGGTGGCGGCGATGACCGCCTCCTGCCGGGTGTAGCCGGGTGTGTTGGCATTGGCCACATTGTGGCCGGTAACATCCATAGCAATGCGTTGGGTCTGCAAGCCCCGTCGCGCAATTTCCAGGCCGAAGAATGTTCCTGGCATACGAAAAATACACCTCTTCTGTTTGGCGGATTTATACTGACTTATCAATAAGAGACAAGCCAATGTTGCTTTTATTCATGGCACCGTCCGGCAGGTATGTCTTCGCAGCAGGGACAGGCGCAATGACCTTTAAAAGGCGCTCACAAAAGCGCAGGGCGTTTTGAGCCAGCAAATTGTTCAGTCTGACCAGTTCCGCCAGTTTGCGGGCCTTTTCCCGCAGGTCCGTCACCACGTTCAGGGCTTCCTCCCTGCCTGACACCGGTGGCATAGCGGCAAACAGATCCACCAGCGGTACCCCCGGAGGTAGTCCGCAGGCCCGCTCCATGTTTTCCTGTACCCTGGTGCGGGCCGCCTTCAATTCTTCAATCTGCCGCGCCAGGGATTCCAGTTCTCTTGCAGCTTCGTTCAACGAATCTGTGCTGTTTTTGCGCAGGGCGGCATTTTGTTTTTCGGCCGCCGCCACCATTTTTTCCAGCGCGGCCAGTTCCTTACTTAAAATAGACATCAGTTCTTTCAATAGTTCCTGCATAACCGGTCACCGTTATCAAAAAATCGTCTCTTCGCTTAACTTCGGCAGGAACAGAATATCCTTGAGCTTCTCGTTTCCGAAAAAACTTTTTTGTCACCTTAAAATTTAAGTCACCTTTGACGAATGAAAAATTAGCAAGCCTTATTCAAGAGAAAGGCAGGATGAAAGATGAGTAAGGTGGAACCGGTTGGCAGGACGGACATTTCCTCCATGGTGAAAATGTCCCAAAACTTTAAAAATGATATTCCAAACCTCGGGGAGCAAAGAGATAAAGAGGCGCTTTCCATGGAGGAAAAAGGGGAAGACAGCAAACCCTCCCCCCTGGAGGTGCACGATGCCGTCAACCGGATCAACGAGACCATGGAGCTTTATCGCACGGAGCTGCGGTTTGTCTTTCATGAAGAGAGCGGAGAAATCATGGTAAAGGTGATTAACGCCGAGACTCAGGAAGTAATCCGTGAGATCCCACCGGAGTGGGTCTTAAAAATTGTGGCCAGCGTAAAAAAGATGCTGGGCCTGATTCTGGACAGATTTATTTAGCACCGGGCCCGCTGGTGCGGGGGATGGCCGGTAAAAAGAGTTTCAGCTGCCGGCGCTGCCAGGTTTAAACCGGTTGCCGGCAACTTAAAACCGCCGGCCCAAAACCGGCGGTGCAACTTCACAGTTACACTCAATGCAGCCCACAACCCCGGACTGCTCATGCCTGACACACTGTTTAGCAGGTGCGGGACCAGCACGGCCGCACCGTAGCCCGGCATTACACATGTCTGTCCACCCGGAGCTCTTCCATGATGCCCTCTGCCACCTTTTTCCGGTCGATGAGGTAGGTACCTTCCGCAAGCCGTTTTCTGACCGATTGAACCAGCTCATCCCTGACTTCAGGAAACTTCTTTAAATGTGCCCGGTAAAGCTGTAATTCCTGGGCCCGGTCGGAGATTTCCACGGAGTCGGCCGGTGAGGAATGTTTGGGGCTGCCGTTCTTACTGTTTTCTTCTATTTTAAGACGTTTCCGGTATACGTCCATTACCTGCCGTGGGTCAAGATTATTGGTAACCCTCATCGCCCATGTACCCCCTCTTCGAGCGGTTTCCCTGCTACCAAATGTATAAATTCCAGGTGGGCCTGGCTTCTAAAGTTTTAATTCGGAAGAAACCCAAAAATCTTTAGCTTTTATGCAGTGAAATTATACAATGAATTACTACCTCCGGGCAACTTTGCCTTAAGGTGGTGATCGTTAAAGTAAAATTACTGTAGGAAAAGTAGCAGGGGAAAAGAGGTGGAGGGTAG
>NZ_JBNATZ010000203.1:540-4468 GCF_049701015.1 Desulfofundulus sp. | reverse complement strand
CGACTTCTTGTCCCCGGGAATTTCCACTTCGCTCCCGCACAGCGGACACAGCTCTGTTGTAGTCATGTCTGTAAAGGGCGGACCCCCGGCGGCCCGCCCTTACTCACCTCCTTGTCTGAAGTGGTCTGGGGCGGGCCGGGCCGCCTCGGGAATTCACAGGTATTTTCTAAGCACTGCGTAATCACCCGGCGGGACAACTTTCCAGCTGTTGACTCCTACTGCTTCCGAAAAGTCGGCGGAGTAATATACCCCGTCCTCAAAAATGGTCTCGTCTGCAAAAAAGTCCTTGAAATAATTTTCAACCGCTTGCTCGGGAGTTTCGCCCTCCCGGAGCTCCAGCAGGACTACCTCCGCGAACTCCACTTCTCCATGCACACAGGTATACCAAACCAACACGCCGGACTTCAACTTTTCGTCTGCTGTCATACTCTCACAGGGCAGGCCCCCGGCGGCCCGCCCCTTTCCACCTCCTTGTCTGAAGTGGTCTGGGGCGGGCCGGGCCGCCGCGGAAAATAAAAGACGGTTGTCCTGACTTCAGCCAGCAAAACTTGCGACAGAAAGTTCCAGGTTCAGCTCCTCAACTGCCCTTTCTATTGCTTGCACTTCTTTTTCGTCCTCGTCGCTCTCGACTGCGATCGTGAAGCCCGATATCCCCAAACCAGCGCACTCCCTGACCAGTTCGGCTATCCTGACTACCGGCCCCGTTACCGCCATGTCGACCCAGTCATCTTCGTACTCCTCGTACCGGCAGCGAAGACCCATGCTTTCCGCCTCTCTTGCCACGACCGCCTGTCGGATACCGTCCAGGGCCGCCAGGAGCGGATCCTCTGTGTGCCTTCTTCTTACGACCCACAGCGTCGCCATGCATACAGGGCGGGCCTGACCCGACCCGCCCCATTCCCTCCTTTCCGTTTACGCCGCCGTCAGGTGGGGCTGCAATGCCTCGGGCGGCAGTGCTACCAGGTATTCGTAGTCGACCTCTACGACCACCAGGCCATTTTCGAAACCAACTACTTTTCCGTAACCACCTCTCGGCAGCAGTACCCAGCTGCCAATCTCCAGTTTTTCCATACGCCACAGGACGGCCCCCGGCGGCCCGCCCCTTTTCACCTCCCTGTCAGGTGATTAGGCGGGCCGGGCCGCCCTGATCTCTAAACCTGTCCGTAAACGGTAATATTGGGTTCGGCGCTCCGGAGAGCGTCCAGCATGTACTCAACGTCACTCTCGTCCAGCACGGCAACAGCCGTGCAACTCGAGTAGGCGTCTTCGGCCGCGGCTCTCGCATCGTCCATGCCCGGCGCTTCGACTACCGGCGCGTACCACCATTCCTCGTTTTCCATGTCGTGCAGGATCACGATGTACCGCATCGAATCCCTCCTCCCGGAAGGTTTTCGCCCGCTGCAAGCGCCTGCCGGAGACGCCCGCAGGCGTATTCCCGGCAAACTGCCGGACGCCTGTCCCGCGGCAGCAAGCAGCCGTGGCTGGACCAGTACTGGCAGTAGTCCGGGTCGATACCGGCACGCCGCAAAGCCTCCCTGTACCGCTCGCCCCTGTCAGAGTTCTCGTGGGCGATATAAGGATCAAACAGCGGGGGCATGAAACCGAGCGCGCCGGATTCCTCGAATGCGTCGTACCAACCGGACAACCAGTCGGTAAACCAGGTATGACCGTCCGGAAACGCGCCGCCCTCGGAGGCGGGCCTGTATATCTGGCAGCACTTACCCCCGCAGGCGGCGCAAACAGACGGAATACAGACGTCGCGACCCATACCGGCACCTCTCTTCACGCGCAGAGCTCCCGGAGCACGTCGCACTTCTCCAGGACGCAACCCGGCAGGAGGCCGCGTTCCAGAAGGAAACGCCTGATTTCCCGTCCCTCCAGTTCCGTCCCCGTTTCCGTCACGACCAGGCCATCCCGGAGGTAGCTGACCCTGCGGAGCGGTTCCTGAAGTCCATCCGGAACTTCTCCTAAGATACCGTTCTCCCTGGGGTCGCTCCCGTAAAAACCTGCGCAGGAGTCGACGCTTACGATATCCCCGTCCACAACCTCGTAGACAGTGAAACCGTAGACTTCCCCACGGAGCCACCGGTCGTAAGTGTCGACCTCACCGCGCAGGATCTCCTCAACCCTGCGGAGAACGTCTCTCGTTACCCGCTTCACCATAAGCTCTTCCCGCACCTTTTCTTTGGTAACGTAGATCCACCCCACCTGCCCGGAATCCCAGGGACATGAGAACGGTTTCGTGGACATGGTGATCCCGCCGTGATCATAGAGGTACAGCGGCAAAATTACCGCCACGTCCGCCTTCCTCGCCCATTCCTGAAAGTCGTCCGGAGCATGAAAGCTGTGCCGGTCGCCCAAATTGTACCTCCGGTGCCAGCACACCATCGTCCCCAGGTTGTCCCATTCCCGCGGACTCGGACAGGTCTCGTCACGCCAGATCCTCACCAGCTTCATCGACAGGAGGGCAGCGGACCCCGGCGGCCCGCCACCCCAAACACCTCCTTCTTTACTGGGGTCTCGCGGGCCTGCCGGGCGGCCCTATGCACTGAGCACTCGACACTCGTAAAATACCAGGTACGGCTCACCGACCGGTCTCTTGTTCAGGTCACAGTCCCTGGCCAGCGACCACTCGAGGTAAAGGTGGTATCCCTGCTCCAAAAACCCCTGCATTTTGACTGCTGCGCGCCGCCCGCAGCGGTACACGCTCAAAAACGGTCCCGGCAGTCCGGACACTTCCCTGCTGTGGATAATGTACCTGCAGTCTACCCGGCCGTACGTGACCAGGTTCCACAAGTCCCTTTCGCAAGCCTCTATAATTGTTTGATCGCTTCCAATGTCGATAATTCCACTCATCAATGCTACGAAGTAAGGATAGCAGATTGCCTTTATGCCGGGCAGTCTGGAAAACTCCCGGTATTTCTCCCGGGCTTCCTCTGCCGTCACGCCCACGGCCCGCGGCAGGTTTACGTCGGTGCCGCTTTCAGCGACCGTCCGGACCGTCCACAGCAACTCTTCGTCGAGGACAGTACCTTCGTCCATGAACGACCACCGGACGGCGGGAAGCCCCAGCTCTTTCAACAGGCTTAATCCTTTCAGCTTGTTGATCATTTTTGACAACTCCTGATTTTTGCAGGTAAAACCGAAAACAAAAGCCGCGCAGCCTATCCTTGTACAGCCGCACGACTTCTCTTCTAGATGCCTCCAGCCGAACAGAAAAGCCCCACCAGCCCGAAAAAGGCACAGTGAGGCTTCTGGCCCTGTGTTTTCTTACCTTCCCCGGCCTCTTAAAAGAAGCCGTAAAAATTACTTCCCTCCGGTATCTTAAAAGCACCGGCAGTTAAAAACATACCACAATTTAATTCTACCACGCCGCTCGCAAAAAAGCAAGCCGGACCCGCTTTCCGTACCGGCAGGGCAGCCCGCGAGACCAGCTTCCCGGTTTTTCACCGTAGTAGTGGTAAGAGGAACTTCCTTTCTTAGAGTTCCTCATTAGTTCTGGAAACATCATAAATGTAAAGATATACTTGATGCATCTTCCCACTTATCAAAGCTAGATTTTAAAATCAAAGGCTTCTCTTTAACATAAGGTTTAATTTTCTGTTCAATTCTCTCAAGGTTCTTTTCAGCTTCCTCAAATCGCTTCCTCAACTCTTCACTAACAGTTAATCTCGCCTCTAATTTTCTAGTATTCACGTCATACTTCCTCCTCTTCCTGGTGTTGTGACCCTGCTACGCACCTCCCAGGGTTCATCGTCAGCGTGTCAACACCGCAGGATTGTTACCCCGTGGGGCAACACCTGCTCTTACGGTTCTTCACCGCAAGCCCCCTACTTCAGTAGAGGGTAGTTGACAATTTTCGTTCGCCCGGACAATCGAGTAGGAGGGGGCGGCTAGCCCCCGTCCTCTCACACCACCGGACATGCGG
>NZ_JBNATZ010000203.1:0-530 GCF_049701015.1 Desulfofundulus sp. | reverse complement strand
AATTTTCTAGTATTCACGTCATACTTCCTCCTTTTCCCTAAAAATAACCGATAATGCATAATCCTTGCTTTCAATACATTTTGCAACGAATCTTGATACATAATTGTCGGTTCGTGCATACAGTTCGTAAAGCAATTTCCATAATCTTGTATTGGGGTTTAGTTCTTCAACGACCAATCCACACTGAACAGCATCCTCTCGATAGATGGGCCTTCCATGGATTTTTGTAAATTCCGGAGTCAAAAATATCTTGATTCTTTCCTTAATTTCTTCGGGAGAAAATCCTCCCATCATCCCAGTTGAAAGGGTACGAACAGATATATCCTCAGAAAGTTCTATAATCGATCTTAATTCTCTTATTTCACGTTCATCGTAGTTTTTTAGTTGTAGCAAGTATGGTTCTAAATTGCCATCTTTTTCATTGACTGCCCGATGGAATAAATCTTCGTAACTGTTTACGATATTATGCGCTGAAAAAACCTGCTGGCCAGCACTTGTACTTAGGATAACTTGAGGATCAACAGGCCCTA
>NZ_JBNATZ010000202.1:0-4540 GCF_049701015.1 Desulfofundulus sp. | reverse complement strand
TGTGAAGAGTGCAATACAGAGGGGGCGTGCCGCCGTCCCGTGGAGGCCCGCCCTTCTCTGGAGGCCTGCGGCATCGATGTCTTCCAGACGGCACGCAGCAACGGCCTGAATCTAACCCCGGCCCGGGAACCGGACGAACCCTGCCCCCGGGTGGGTCTCTTGTTGCTGGATTAACTGTAATGCCCGGACTATGATTACTCTGAATACTTACAGATTACTTCTTGGCGAGGTGACCTGCCATGCGGGTTTTGCTCCTCAACCCACCCCTGTTGACCGATCCTTTTACCGACGACCTGGTGGTCAACGCCCCCCTGTCTGCCTGCCTGCTTACAGGTTATGCCGGGGCCTGTTTAAAGCAGGCCGGATTGGACGTAACCGTTATGGATGCGGACCTGGCCGGCCTGGACGTGGCTCAGACCAGGGAACAGCTGCTGGCTGAACACTTTGATTTGCTGGGTGTGCACTTAAAATTCCTCTGGGGACGGACGGCTGAAATAATGGCCATGTTGCGGGCCGTGAAAGAAGAAAAACCGCACATTCACCTCAATCTCTACGGCCATTACCCCACCTTTGCCTGGGAACCGCTGTTGCAGCAGTTCCCCTTTGTGGATTCGGTGGTCCTGGGGGAACCGGAGTTCACCCTCACGGATCTGGCCCGCCGCCTGGCAGGCCTGGACGAAGGGTTCTGGCAGGATACTGTAGGGCTGGTCGTGAGCGGCGAAAGAGGTCCGGTGCAAAATCCCCCACGCAGTGCCATCACCGACCTGGATGCCCTGCCTTTCCCTCTGCAGCCTTCTCCGGAGCTGGCCGGCCGGCGCAACACGCACAACTACATCCTGGGCAGTCGCGGCTGTTTTGGCCGCTGCACCTTTTGCTACCTCAATTCCTTTTACGGACCCGGTACGGTCTGGCGGGGGCGCAGCCCGGAGAATATCGTGGCTGAAATTGATGAGGTGTACAAGGCCACCGGCAACCCCTCTTTTTACTTTGCCGACGCCAACTTTTTCGGCCCCGGGGAAAGGGGGCGGCAGCGCGCCCTGGAACTGGCCCGACTTTTGAAGTGGCGGGACTTCCCCCTGGTTTTCGGCCTGGAATGCCGGTCATCCGATGTGGATGAGGAGGTGTTCGCCGGACTGGTGGAGGCCGGGTTGCGGGATGTGTTCCTGGGGGTGGAAAGCGGTTCCCAAAGCGCCCTGGACCGTTTTCAAAAGGGTACTACCGTGGCACAGAATGAAAGGGCTATTGTTATCCTGCGCCAGCTGGGCCTCAACATTTCCCTGGGCTTCATTAATTTCGATCCCGGCACCACGCTGGAGGAAATCCGGGAAAACCTGGATTTTTTAAAGCGCATGGAGTTGCTGGACTGCCCTTCCACCACCGCCCACCTGTTTTTTCACCGCCAGGTCGTCCTGCGGGGTACTCCGGCCTACAACCAGATGCTGGCCCGGGGTCAGTTGAGAGCTGTGGGGTTCACCGCCCATGAGGGGGAATATACCATTGCCGACGTGCGGGCGGAAGCGGTGGCCCGGGTGATGGGTGCTGTGGCTCGGCGGGTGCTGGATATTACCGGAGGCGAAGATATGTACACCGCCAGGGGGCCGAAGATAAGCTGCTGCGGTGGCAAGGGCAATGGAGGCTCCGGCGTTGACTGCGAAATTATAACCGCTGGTGGCGGGGGGCCTTCCGTACTACCCGGCGTCGGGCGGCAGCGATTGTACAAGCGGTTGAATCTTTTCCTGCAGGACTTCCTCTCCCGGCTTTTGGATGCCGCCGGCAGGGGGGAACTGAACCTGGGCACGGTGGCCGAATTTGTCATGGCGGGCCAGGAAGAGATAGAAGGCATAATTAAGGATGTTTGAGGTTGGCATACTTTGATGGATGCCCGCAGAAAAATAAGCTTGACAGCGATCGGGCCATCAATTATAATTTGTAATGAATTCAAATTTGGAATGATTTCAAACAGATTCCGTCGGGAAAAAGGGCCATGGAACGAGGCGACCATAAGGGAAAAAAGAAACACATACCGGTACTCGCCGAAAAGCTCAAACGCTTCGGACTTCGTGCCACCCCGCAGCGGCTGGCTATTTTGGAATTTCTGGAGGGAAATACTTCTCACCCTTCGGCGGAGGAGATTTTCCGGGAGCTCAAGCCGCACCTGCCCTCTCTTTCCATGGCTACCGTATACGGAACGCTGGAAGTGCTTCGAAAGGAGGGGGAAGTCCAGGAGCTTACTATTGACCCTGAACGGAAGCGTTTTGATCCGAATCCCAAACCTCATAATCATTTTCTTTGCCGCAAATGCGGCAGGGTTTACGATCTACCCGTCGATCTGTCAGCTTTAACTCTTCCCGCAGACATAGAAGGTTTTTGGGTTGAAATCTTTACCGTTGATTTCTATGGCCTCTGTCCCGCATGTAAAAAATAGGTACTGGGGGTTCTGAGTCAAAGGCGGTATTGTCACTTCAGCCATGGACGACTGAACCTGTCAAGAAGTGCGACTGTCGCAATACGAATTTTTAGAATAAAGGGTTTTGGGAGGTAGAAATTTATGCCGAGGGGCGCAGTTTTGCAACGGGACGGCCAGACCTATGCTATTGTACCGTGGATTCGTGGAGGAATCGTGACGCCTGAAATTCTCGAGCGGCTGGCAGCGGTAGCACGCAAATACAAGATCCCGGTGATGAAGCTTACCTTCGCGGGACGGATTGCTCTGGTGGGGCTCAAGGAGGAAGAAGTGGAGGCAGTCTGGGACGAATTGGGCTTGGAACCGGCCCCGGCGGTCGGTCCGTACCTCAGGAGCGTTCGAGCCTGTCCGGGTACGGCGGCCTGCCGGTTGGCCCAGCAGGATTCTCTCGGACTGGGTATGAAACTGGAGGAACAGTTCGGGGGACGGGACCTGCCGGGCAAGATGAAGGTGGGTATCTCCGGTTGTCCCATGAATTGTAGTGAGGCATGGGTACGGGATTTTGGGGCTTTCGGCAAGAAGGATGGTTTCACGGTGGTAGTTGGCGGAAGCGCGGGAGCGGTACCCCGGATTGGCGAGGTGCTAGTGGAAAAAGTGACAGCGGATGAAGTGATCCGGCTTTTTGAACGGATCCTGGAGATTTACCGGCAAGAAGGCAGGAAGGGCGAGCGGTTCAGTGCTTTCGCAGCTCGGGTGGGTTTGGATCACCTGAAAAAAACATTGGGTTTGGCTTAGGGGAGGAATACATACTCCATTTTCCATCCAAAATCGGAACTATGGTCCCATATTCCCAAGGACAATGGGGTCACATTCCAACGGTAAGGAGGTTTTAAGGAATGAAAAGTCTTAAGGGAAGCCGTACGGAGAAGAACCTTGTCACAGCGTTTGCAGGGGAATCCCAGGCCAGGAACCGTTACACATATTTTGCCAGCCAGGCCAAAAGAGAGGGTTATGAGCAAATTGCGGCCATTTTTTTGGAAACTGCCGATAATGAGAAGGAGCACGCCAAGCGCCTGTTCAAGTTTCTGGAGGGCGGTGAGGTGGAAATAACCGCCGCTTTCCCGTCGGGCGTCATTGGCGACACCCTCACCAACTTAAAGAGTGCGGCAGCCGGAGAAAACCACGAACACATCCAGATGTACCCCGAATTCGCGCGTGTGGCAGAAGAGGAGGGCTTTCCGGAAATTGCCGCTGTTTTCCGGGCTATCGCCAGGGCCGAGGTGGGACACGAGGAGCGGTTCAGGGAGCTTATCGCAAACCTGGAGCAGGGCAGGGTCTTTAAGCGTGACCGGAAGGTGACCTGGCGCTGCCGCAACTGCGGCTACCTGCACGAAGGTACGGAACCGCCCGAGGTCTGCCCGGCGTGCGAACACCCCAGGGGCTATTACGAAGTTTACTGCGGGTGCTATTAACGCGGGTGTGGCAGAGCGGATGCGCTTTTCTGTTAACTAAGATAAACCCTGTCGACCAGATACCTCTCGACAGGGTTTTTTCTTGACTTAGGGGAAAAAGACCAGGTCAATTCCTCACGGCAGGTGGCCCGGCGGATGACAATTTTCTCAGCCGTTTCCGGGTGGACTTCGCCGTAATATTGGTAATCTGGGTTGATGGGGTGGTGTGAGAGTCGGGGACCAGCGCCCCTCTCTGAGAATAAGCTCACATCAAGCGAACCGTTGGAATTGTCCCGGTTGCGAAAGATTATAGTATTGTCTGGAGTAGTTGGTGTCAATTCATCTTTTCGATGATAAAACATAGGTATCAGCTCCCTTCTGGTGTTTAACTTATTTTTTGTTATGAAGGAAGCCACTATGCATAACAACCGCTCCGCCTCGTGAACAAGAACCTTGGCGCGGAATCAACCGGGTTGAGGACAGCCAGGTAATGGCGGTCAACCAACGACGGAAGCAGAATTTTCCAACCAGGATCCTTCTCCGGTACTTAGGTATCCAGACGAAGTGATAGTTGATGTTGTAGTGTGCGTACCTGGTTTTCTTCGTTTCCATGGCAAGTTAAGTATACCAAATCTTTTTGCCGGGAACACTTGTTTCCCGGCAAAAAGGTGCTTTCATCCCGCCC
>NZ_JBNATZ010000201.1:0-4543 GCF_049701015.1 Desulfofundulus sp. | reverse complement strand
GTTGCAGGGACTACTAAAAGCGGCCGACTGGCAGTCATTTTGCACCGTTATGTTTAGTGGGGTGGCTGGTTGATGCTGTTCCTGAGGGAAGAAAAAGATGCGGTGGTTTTTAAAGTTCGCGTTCAGCCCCGGGCGGCGAAAAATGAGCTGGCCGGGGTTTTTGAAGATGCCCTGAAGGTCCGTTTGACGGCACCACCGGTGGAAGGGGAAGCCAACGAAGCCTGCAGGGATTTTTTTTCCCGGTTACTGGGGGTGCCCAGGGCACGGGTGGAAATCGTAACCGGACACACGGGGCGCAACAAGCTGGTACGGGTACGGGGAATATCTGTCGAAAAAGTGCGTTCACTGCTGAAAAATAAAATTTAACCCTTACCGTTTCTGGACGAATATTGTTAAAGGATGTAGATGTGAAAAACGTTCCAGAAAAAGAAGCAAAATCTTCCGGGAAAAAGAAGGAAAACCATTTATCTTTGTCGAAGGAGATCCAAAAAAGCATAAGGTGTCTCCCGGTGGGCAAACCCGGCGAAAGCCGGGGACGCAAAGCCACAGGTCTACAGTTCTCTAAAGAACCACGACGGCTGGGCTGCAAGGGAGTAAGAAGTAACCGCAGGGGAGCACCAGGTCATACTGCGGTATTATTTTTCTTTTCTTCCTGCCATCTTTGGGCAATGAGGTGTTAACAGTATGGAAGCCAAACTTGTTTATACTGTCCGGATCTTAAACAGGGTGCAGGAGACCCGGCTCAAGCTGACCTATCATCACTCCCAGCGTGTGGCAAGTTATGCCATCATGCTGGCCAGGGAGCTGGGGATGCCGACAAAAGAGCAGCAATACATATACCTGGCAGGGTTGCTCCACGATATAGGGAAACTGGGTGTTTCCAATGCAATTCTTTTCAAGCCTGGTAAGCTCACCGAGGATGAATGGGAAGAAATAAAAGAACACCCTGTCATCAGCTATGAAATACTTTCAGTCATGCCATGTATGAAAGTCATCAGCCTGATGGCCCTGTACCATCACGAGCGTTACGACGGATATGGCTATCCCGAAGGGTTGCAGGGAGAAGCCATTCCCCTGGGGGCTCGAATTTTAGCGGTGGCTGACAGCTTTGATGCCATGACCTCCCGCCGTGTTTACCGCCCCATGATGTCCCGGGAATCGGCGCTGGAAGAGCTGTACCGCTGTAAAGGGACTCAGTTTGACCCCTATTTGGTGGAAGTCTTCTGCCGTGCAGTCGAGCGCGGGGAAATAGATGGTTGCAAACATTCTCAGATGATTGAAAAAGTTATGGGAATTGCCCAAAGGTAGGCCGGGATTTTAGCCAAAAAAAGCTCATTGCTCCAACTTTTGACGTTCCCGGGGGACAGGCATGTTGACCTTACCCCTGTTTTTTGTGTATAATACTTCTTGTTTAGGTTGAAAAACCTGTGAACGGGACGAGTAGCCAGGTTCCTCCTGTTGCAGAGAGCCCGGGGAGCTGGGATCCGGGCACAGGAAGCCGTGGCGAAAATCACCCGGGAGGTGCCGGCTGAACAGCGGGGTTAAATCCTGTTTAGTAGGCCTGGACGGTTGGCCGCCGTTACCGGCAGAACGAGGGGACAGGTTGAACGTTAACCTGTCTAGAAGGGTGGTACCGCGGGCAAATCCCGTCCCTTGGGGCGGGTTTTTTGTATTTTAGCCGGATAAAACTTCAGCTATCAACCGTAAAACTGGGGTGGTTAATTATGGATTACAGCCAGACCTTAAACCTGCCCAAAACAGACTTTCCCATGAGGGCCAATCTGCCCCAACGGGAACCAGAGATTTTAAAGTTCTGGGATGAAATTAATATTTACCGTCTCGTGCAGCAAAAAAATGCCGGGCGTCCCAGGTTTATTCTGCATGACGGGCCGCCTTACGCCAACGGGCACATCCACCTGGGAACTGCTCTGAACAAGGTACTCAAGGATATTGTAATCAAGTATCATTCCATGGCTGGTTACGATGCCCCTTATGTACCTGGTTGGGATACCCACGGGTTGCCCATCGAGCAACAGGCCATTAAAAACCTTGGGTTGAACCGTCATGCCGTTCACCCCGTGGAATTCCGGCGCAGGTGCAAGGAATACGCTTTAAAGTTTGTGGACATCCAGCGGCAGGAATTCAAACGCCTGGGCGTGAGGGGGGACTGGGATCACCCCTACCTGACCCTGATGCCCCACTATGAGGCGGCACAAATTGGTGTTTTTGGCGAAATGGCCCGCAGGGGATACATTTACAAGGGGTTAAAGCCGGTCTACTGGTGTGCTACCTGTGAGACGGCCCTGGCCGAAGCGGAAGTGGAGTATCAGGATAAAAAGTCCCCATCTATTTATGTATCTTTTCCGGTGAAGGATGGGAAGGGGCTCCTGCCGGCGGGCAGCCAGGTGATTATCTGGACTACCACCCCCTGGACCCTGATTGCCAACGTGGCTGTTTGCCTGCATCCCGATTTTACCTACGTCCTGGTGGCTTTCGGGGAAGAGGATTATGTGGTGGCCAAAGAACTGCTCCCTTCTTTTGCCCGGGAAGCAGGACTCAAGGATTGGACCGTTAAAAAAGAATTTGCCGGGAGTGACCTGGAGGGTGTGGTTCTGGAACACCCCTTTATTGAACGGGATTCTCTTGTGATTTTGGGGGAACACGTCACTCTGGATGCAGGCACCGGTTGTGTGCACACCGCTCCTGGGCACGGTCACGAAGACTACCTTGTGGGACAACGCTATGGCTTGCCCATTATTTCTCCCGTTGACGGCCGGGGGCGTTTTACCGGGGAGGCAGGTCAGTTTGCCGGACAGTTTTATGTTGACGCCAATGAGAGTATCATGGCCGAGCTAAGGGCAAGGGGTAAATTGCTCAAGAGCGATACCATAAAGCACCAGTATCCCCACTGCTGGCGTTGTAAAAATCCGGTCTTTTTCCGGGCTACGGAACAGTGGTTTGCTTCTATTGAGGGTTTCCGTCAGAAAGCCCTGGAGGCCATCCGGCAGGTGCGCTGGATCCCGGCCTGGGGAGAAGAGCGCATTTACAATATGGTGGCCAACCGTGGTGACTGGTGCATTTCCCGGCAGAGAACCTGGGGTGTTCCTATACCCATCTTTTACTGCAACCGTTGCGGCCGGGAAATTATAACCGAAGAAACCATATCCCACCTGCAGGGTTTGTTCAAGGAGCACGGTTCGGATGTCTGGTTCATGCGGGAAGCGGCTGAACTGCTTCCTCCCGGGTTCAAGTGCCCGTCCTGCGGGGCCAGCGAATTTACAAGGGAAACCGATATAATGGATGTCTGGTTTGATAGCGGCACTTCTCACGTGGGTGTACTGGAACAGCCGGACATCTGGCCGGAGCTGCGCTGGCCGGCGGATCTCTATCTGGAAGGTAGCGACCAGCACCGGGGGTGGTTTAACAGCTCCCTGTCCACGGCAGTGGCGGTGAGAGGTCGGGCTCCCTACCGGGCGGTGCTTACCCATGGCTTTGTGGTTGATGAGCAGGGCCGCAAGATGAGCAAATCCCTGGGTAATGTTATCGATCCCCTGAAGATTATCGAACAAATGGGTGCCGATATTTTACGCCTGTGGGTGAGTTCTGCCGACTACCGGGGTGATCTGGCGGTATCGCCAAACATTTTAAAACAAATGACCGAAGCCTACCGGAAGATCCGCAATACCTGCCGGTTCTTGCTGGGGAACCTGTATGACTTCGGACCTGCCGACCAGTTACCGTATGACCGGCTCCCCGAGATTGATCGCTGGGCACTTTTACGCCTGCACCGGATGATAGAAAGGGTTCTGGCTGCCTACAGGGATTATGAGTACCACGTGGTTTTCCATACCATTCATCATTTTTGTACTATCGACATGAGTGCGCTTTATCTGGATATGGTTAAAGACCGTCTCTATACTACCCACCCTTTTTCTTCGGAGCGCAGAGCCGCCCAGACTGTGCTTTACCAGGTATTGCATGCCCTGGTACGTCTGCTTACCCCCATTCTTGCCTTTACTACGGAAGAGATCTGGCGTTATGCTCCGAAAGAAAAGGATGCGCCTGTGAGTGTCCAGCTAACCGACATGCCCCGGGTGAACGAGGATTATCTGGATGTGGAACTGGAAGCCAGATGGGAGCGCCTGCTGGCAGTAAGGGGAGAAGTTACCCGGGCTCTGGAGACGGCCCGGAGGGAAAAAGTGATTGGCAATTCTCTGGAGGCTGCGGTAGTCCTGTACGCCCGGGAGGAAATGTACGAGTTTCTATCCAGCGCTGAGGATCTGCCCACCATTTTCATCGTTTCGGCCGTGGAACTTAAAAGATGGTCCGGAGACCTGCCGCACAAAGCGGTAGTTTCCGAAACAGTTCCCGGGCTGGCGGTAGTGGTTGAAAGGGCGCCGGGAGAAAAATGTGAGCGGTGCTGGATGTACCATCCCGGAGTTGGCCAGCACCCCGATCACCCCACCCTTTGCCCCCGCTGTGTGGACGTCATAAGGACACTGGAGTAAATAAAGAAACCCTTCTCCATTGGAGAAGGGTTTCT
>NZ_JBNATZ010000200.1:0-4562 GCF_049701015.1 Desulfofundulus sp. | reverse complement strand
AGCGGCCCGGCCCGGGTTTTCGAGAGCGAAGACCCGCTGGCGGGTGAGAGCTCTCCGAGGCCGGAGCGCGGGCGGGTGGCCGTGATGTGGTTCGACGGGGACCGTCCCGCATCGGGGTTTCAGAGGTGGCTCCGGGCTGTCGGGGCTGACGAGTTCAGGCCGCAGACCAGGGACGGCCGCCTGGACTACGCAGCGCTGGACGACCTGGTACGGCTGGCGCTGGCCGGCGACAGGCTGGACGAGTGGGTCGCCACGCTGCCCGTGAGCGTGGTGGAAAAGCTGGTCGGTTAGAAAAAAGCGAAAACCGCCTGCCCTTTTGGGACAGGCGGTGGTTTTTTCGAGGGGTGTGCCAGTAGTGAAGGCTTAATTACCTAAACCCTAAGCCTCATATTTTCGGGTATAGGTTTCACTTACACCATAAAATTTGTATTAACGTGTAAGCCTTCACTTACTCACACCTTTGGCGGACGTGCCAAGCCAGACAGCTACCGAACGTATTCCCACAGATACGTGTATGCTGTCCGGGACTCACGTCCAGAGTTATGATACTGCAATCTCTGTGGGAAGTCAATAGGTTTTCATAGCAAGGAAAGGGGCTGTTGCGGGTGCACTACGGCCATTTTGACGGAGTATCGCGGGGCAACCCCGGGGAAGCGGCTGTGGGAGCGTATCTGGTTGGCGAAAACGGGGAAGTCGTCTGGGAGAAGTCCGAGCGTGTCGGTGTCTGTACCAACAACGAGGCCGAGTACCTGGCACTGATTGCCCTGCTGGAAGAAGTCGCCCGCCGGGACATTAAGGAAATCACGGTATACGGCGACAGCCAGCTGGTGGTCAACCAGGTCAGCGGGCACTGGAACATCAACCACGCGCACCTGTACGAGCTTTGCCGCAGGGCGGACCGGCTCATGCGCGGGCGCGAGGTACGGCTGGTATGGGTGCCGAGGGAGAAGAATATGCGCGCCGATAAACTGGCCAACCAGGCATTTAGAAAGACGGCGCACGCCAAAGAGTTTGACCCGTCCAGGCTGGAACGGGTTACCGAACACATTTTCATTGCGCACGGGACGGAAGATTACGCAGTGGACGTGCTGCACGAGAGCTGTTCCTGCCCGGCGTTCAGGAACTACCGGGGTGACTGCAAGCATCTGGTTGCGGCAAAGAGGGCCGTGCAGGAGAAACCGGCGTGCGGGGCTGTTTAAGGGGAGGGGGGTACGATGGCCGGTTACGGTAAAAACCGCCGGTTGAGCGCGGTGTCGGTCAACAAGAAGTACAGGCTGAGGAAGTGCTCCAGGTGCGGCACTGTTTTTGTGCCTTTGAGCGGGCGGGCGCTGTACTGTTCCGGCTGCCGGCGGTAGACTGGGAGGTGGTCTTTCGTGGTTAAAGTAATTCGGGGCAGGGTGACCGCGGCAAACAGGGATCAGGCGCTGAGAGAGATGGAGTCCCGGCTCCGGAAGTCGGGACACGAGCTGGCGGGGGAGTGCTCCCTCCATCCGTGCCCCGTCCAGCCCTGGGGGGATACGATCTGGTGGGAGTTTACCGTGCGGGTCAGGTCGCTGGCCGGGGAGAGGTACCGCCCGGCTTGAACCTGTCTTGCTGGATAGAGAGGAGGAGGCGTGAGCTGTGGAAGGTATTGCCGCCTGCAGCGACTGCATCACGGTGCGCTACCGCCGTCCCCGTGGCGGCAAGCGGAAGGACTTTTACCTTGCAATGAACTACCTCAACGGGACGGAGGTCAGGTTTGTGCTGACGGCGGAGCTGGGGAAGTCGGGGTGGAGGGTGCTGCACGCTGTTATTGACGGCGAGAGCGACATGGCGGAAGAAGCGACGCGGGACTTTGCGTCTCTGCACTGGTACGTATTCCCTCAGAGACACGACAGGTGCGTGCTGCCGCCGGTGGTAGCGGTGTGGGACGTGGACGGGCTGACCGTGGCGGCCTGCGTCCCGCCGGAGTGGGGCGGGCGGTCTCTTTCCTGCGCGCGGCAGAGGCAGTGGTTCACGTCTGGTAACCGGCTGCCCGACCCCGGGCGCGCGCTCTGCTGGTGGCCGAGCCCGGCGGTGTGGCACAGGTGGAGGGAAGCGGGGCGGTACCTGGGCAGGAAGCGGTTTTCCGCTCCAGTAGCCATACCGTTTTTCACCTTTTCCCAGTGGGTGCGGAGGGCCGACGTGAAGCGCGCGTTCGACGAGAAGAGGGAAGCCATGCGGCAGTTCGAGAGGGGCAGGTACGGCGAAGAGTTTCGCGGGCTGCACGACGAGATCGTGGCTGAAGACATGGCCGGGGAGTACGCCCGGTACGTGCGGAACGTGCGGACGGCGCTGGCGTTCCTGCGGAAGCGCGGGGTACCGGTCCGGGTGGTGCTGGGGGACGCCGCGCGTGCCGGCTGTGACCCGGGAGATCCCGCGTCCTGGGGAAAGGCGGCGGCTGTTTTTCCTGAGATGCCGGACTGCGTGGTGGAGGAGTACAACTACAGCGGCCCTCTCGGCGCGGCGGTGGGCGCGGGAAGGCTGAGGGCGGCGGTCAGCGGGTACAGCCACTGGCCGAACAGCCCGGCGGTGGACTTCATAGGGGCTTCCGTGTATTCAGGAAACCGGCGTTTGGTTAATGTTGCGTGCTGGCTGAACCCGGTTAAGGTCAGCGACCCCGCGTCAGTCAGGAAAGCAGTAGACGGTTTTTGCAGTGAACTTGCACGCCGCGGGGTGAAAAACATCACTTTTTCTGATACTGTTTTCCCGCTCCGGGTACATCCGTACAGCCAGGAACTGGTGCTCTTTGCGCCCGGAGACTGGTTCGAGAAGCCGCAAGAAAAAGCGGGGTGGAACGACCCGTGTCCGTGCGGCAGCGGGCTGAAGTACCGGGACTGCTGCGGAGTGCTGTAGAGTTCGGGGAGGAGGTGAGCAGGTAGTGGCGGGTAAGAGCAAAATCGACCTGCGGGCTGCTGAGGAAACGGTCCGCAGCATGTTGCAGGAGAATATCCGGGTCACGAACGCCGAGATAGGTTCGGCGCTGGGGGTCAGCGCTACGGTAGCGGGGTGGGTCCTCCGCAAGCTTTCGGAGTGCGGTTCGCCGGACGTGCGGGAGCTTATCGAGAGGAGGCGTGCGGAGGTCCGGTCCCGGTGGTGGGTCCGCAGGGACGCCTCCCCGGAGGAGATAGCGCGCAGGATAAAGGAGCTGGCGGAAAAGCTCGGGAGGGTACCCAGGATAGCGGACGCGGGGCATCTGGCGTTCCGGGCGATAGAGGCGTTCGGCACGTGGAACGCCGCGCTGGCGGCGGCGGGGCTGCCCGCGCGCAGGGTCACGCTGCCGGACGACCCCGGGGAGCGGCGGGAAGTGCTGGTGTCGGCGCTAAAGGAGGCCGCGGGTGAGCTGGGCCGCGCTCCCATGAGGAAAGAGTACGACCGACTCGCCCGGGAGCGGTCGCTCCCGAAGTCGTGCGCCGTGATCGACTTTTTTGGAAACTGGAGGAGCGCGCTGGAAGCGGCCGGGCTGGTACAGTCCAGCGCCTGCGAGGTCCAGGAGGCGGTGGAGCGCGCGCTGTCCGGCGGGAAGCGGTTTGTCAGCGCGGGTGAGGTGAGGGAGCTCCCTCCTGACGTGAGGGCCGTGGTGCGGAGTAAAGCGTCCGTGGTGAGGTTGCGGAAGAAGCGGGTCGTGGCCTGGCTGAACAGGGCGGCGAGAATGGGGTTCCCGAAGGTGCCGGGGTGCGAGAAGGGCAGGGAATTTGCCGTCCGGGTGGCGTCCGGCGAGACGTACAGGGAGATAGGCTCCGCCGAGGGGATGTCAGGCGAGCGGGTGCGGCAGCTGGTGCACGAGTACCTGCAGCGCGCGGTCTGCGGTGGCGGGAGCGCTGGCCGGGCGTGCCGGGTGCGGCGTGTGCTTCTCGCGTCGGGGCTCCCGGAGGTGCCGGGGCTGGAGGAGGCCAGGCTGCTGGCGGAGCGGTTCGCTTCCGGCGAGACGTACGAGAGCATAGCGGAAAGCACGGGGCTACCGTTGTACCGGGTCAGACAGCTGGTACTGAAGTACGCGGCGTACGTGATGGAGGGTAAAAAGTCGCGCAGCCCGTGGGCCGGTATCGACAGAGACACAGCGGTGGGCTGCGTCCCGAAGGCGGTGAGGTAGCTGGGCAGGCTCCCCACGTACAGGGAGTACGAAGCGTATTCCCGGGCGGCCGGGGGGCCGCCTCCCCGCGTGCTGGTCAGGGTCTTCGGGTCCTGGCGCGGGGCGCTGAGCGCGGCGGTCCTCCAGCGTGGCGGTGCGCCAAGCACTGCTGCTGCGGGACGTGAGGGGACCAGCGTGCTGGAAGGAATGCAGCTTTAGCAGCAAACCGAAAAAATTTATGCAGGGGAGTGGTGTGTTTTGCACAAAAAGGCTGTTGAGAAACTTATCGCGGAGCGGGCGTGGGCGTGCAGGGCGGCGTTGATGCCGCTGGTAGTGCTGTCGGTCGTCGCGGCGCTGTGGACGGCGTTCTCGCTGTCGCACGGCTACCCGCGGGACGTAATGTTAAGAGCGGGCGGGATGCTGTACCTGTTCTGGGGCATCGCTTTGTGGTCGCGTGTCTCGGCGGCCGGGA
>NZ_JBNATZ010000199.1:0-4597 GCF_049701015.1 Desulfofundulus sp. | reverse complement strand
CTTACCGCCGCATCTACGAAACCCTTTCCCTCCTCCCCGGCCAGGACACCGGCGGCCGCCTGCACCTGGGCGTCACGGCCACCCCGGACCGGCTGGACAAAGTCGGTCTCAAGCACGTTTTCGACGAGGTGGTCCACGCGCTGACAATCGGGTTCATGATCGAGTCCGGCTACCTCGTCCCGGTCAGGGGCGTCCTGGTGAACGTGGGGATCGACCTGGACGGGGCCGCCGTGAACCCCGAAACCGGAGACTTTTCGGATTCCTCTCTTGCGCGAGTAATGGAATCCCCGGCGGTCGTGGAGGCCATTGCGAGAGCCTGGGTCGAGAAGGGCGAAAACCGCAAGACCGTGGCGTTCACGCCTTCCGTGCGGATGGCGGCGGACCTTGCCGAAGCGCTGCGGGGGATGGGCGCGGCGGCGGCTTTCGTCTCCGGGGATACTCCGGAACACGAGAGGCGGGAATTGCTCAGGCAGTTTTCGGACGGGGAAATTCGGGTCCTCGCTAATTGTATGGTATTGACTGAGGGTTTTGATTGCCCCGACATCGAGTGCGTCCTCATGGCCCGGCCTACGAAATCCCGCGCCCTCTACCAGCAGTGTCTGGGCAGGGGGTTACGCCCCGCTCCCTGGGCCGGCAAGGCGGACTGCCTCGTGCTGGACGTGGTGGGGAACAGCCTCAAGCACAAACTGGTCACGGTAGCCTCGCTGGAAGGGAAAGAACCGGGTACGGGCACAGAAACCTCCGAACGTGAATCCGGTGATGAGCCGAAACCGCGCCGGGTGACGCTGTACGCCGGGACGGAGAAAGTCGTCGGGCTGGTCACCGGTTTCGGCTGGCTGAAGATGCGGGAGGACCTTTTCGCCCTGTACGCTTCCGACCGGAACGTGGCGGTACTGGTGCGGAAGAAAGGCGGTATATGGCAGGCCCTGGCGAAGGACTTCAATGTGGAGGGGATGGCCGGGGTGCAGGTGCTTTCGGAGGGGCCGGACAGGGGTTACGTCTTCGGGGCGGCGGAGAATTTCGCTGCCGCCATCGGCGACCCCAGGCTCCTCCGCGAGGACAGGGAATGGCGGCAGAAGCCTCCGAGCGAGGCCCAGATCGGGTTTTTGGAGCGGATGGCGGCACGCCGCGGCTTGCGTGACTTTGTCTCTCCCGCCACGAGGGGGGAGGCCTCCGACCTGATCACGAAGTGGCGGCTGGAAGAACTGCTGGCGCCGCCTACGGAAAGACAGGTGTACGCCTTGAAACGTGCCGGGCTGTGGGAACCTGGCTTGACAAAGATAGAGGCTACACGGAGAATTGTACGGCTTAAAGGAGCGGTATCGTTTTGAATTTCGGTCACAGGAAGGAAAGGGGACCTTAAATGCTTGAAGCTAATTACGCTGCAACGCTATCCTCCTGGGCTATGTCGCGGGTGGGAGGAGTTCTGGATTTGGTGAAGAAGGAATGTTCATCCGACGGCGGGCGTCCTTTCGCGTGGGCCAGAGAAAACCGGCCCGACCTGGCGGAGAGGCTCGCCGTGGAGGAAATCCGCGTCCACGAAGCTTTTGAAAAGGTCGTCGAGGACCCCTCCCTGGTAGGAGAGTTCGAGGCGGCCTGTACGGCCTGGAAAGACGTCCTCATGGAAATTATCCGTGCATACCGGGAGGTCAAAGGCGTGATCCGTGCGAAGAACGGTCAGGAAAATACCGGCATGGCAGGTACCGCCGGTTTGGCTGAGAATGCACGTTCGCGCGGGGCTGCCGTGTTTTCAATACATCCGGAAGCGGTACTGAACCCCGAAATTGTCCTGATCGCCTCGGTCGAGGAGCTCCGCTCCGCGCTGGCCGAGGTCGCGGCGGCAGGTGTTTGCGGGGTAGACACCGAAACGGCGGGCCCGGGGAAAAAGGGAGGGCTCGACCCGCACGTTGGTGAGGTCCGCCTCGTACAGATGGCCGTGCCGGCGGCGGGCGGCGGTGTTAAGTCGTTCGTCGCGGACATGTACCGGGTGAAAGACTTCACACCGTTCTGGGAATTTTGGAATGACCACAACATCTTGAAAGTCCTCCACAACGCCAAATTCGACCTGAAGTTTTTCAGGAAGCATTTAGGCCGGCGGCTGCCGCCGGCCCGGTTGTTCGATACCATGCTGGCCAGCCAGCTGCTGGCCTGCGGGTTGGACGTCGGGAGCCACTCTCTGGCGGCGTGCTGCCGGAGGTTTTCAGGCATTTCCCTGGACAAAGAAGAGCGGCTTTCGGACTGGTCTTCCAGAGAGCTGAGCGAGTCCCAGATCGCGTACGCGGCCAGGGATGCGGCGGTGCTCCTGCCTTTAGCCGCGGCGGAGATGAAGGCGCTGGCTGCAGAAGGGCTGAACCGCGCCGCGAAAATAGAGTTCGATGCCGCCCTCCCCACGTCGGAACTGGAATACGCCGGCATACCTTTCAACAGGGACCTCTGCCGGAAACTGATGGAAGAGGAAGACGCGCGGGCCGCGGAAATCCGGGCGAAGCTGATGCAGGAACTCGCCCCGGCGCTGGAGCAGGGAATTTTCGGGGTGCGGGAAATAAACCCGAACAGTCCGTCGCAATTACTTCCCGTGTTGAAAGCGCTGGGTGTGGACGTGCCGAACACGATGGACGACACCCTGCGCCTGATGTACCCCGACCACCCGGCGGTCAGGGCCTTGCTGGAGTACCGGAAGTGCGAGAAGCGCCTGGCGGCCTTTTTGAGGCCGTACCTGGAGTCGGTGCACCCGGTGACGGGGCGGATACACGCCGAGTTCGTGCAGATCAACAAAAACGGGGTGGGGAGGTTTTCGTGCCGTTCGCCCAACCTCCAGCAGCCGCCCAGAGAGAAGAGGTTCCGGGAAGTCTTCGCAGCTCCGGAAGGCAGGAAGTTCGTCGTCTGCGACTACGGGCAGATCGAACTGCGTATAATGGCGTGGTTGTCGAAGGACGCGAAAATGGTGGAGGCCTACCGCAAGGGACTGGACCTGCACACCATGACGGCGGCGATGACCGCCGGGGTTTCGCCGGAACAAGTCACAAAGGAGATGCGGCAGCGGGCCAAAGCCTGTAATTTCGGCATGATATATGGGATGAGCGCCAGGACTTTTCAGCAGTATGCGAAGACAAGTTACGGGGTCGATATGTCCGAGGAGGAGGCCGCCGCTCTCCGCGAGGCTTTTTTCCGCGCGTATCCCGGCGTGGCGGCCTGGCACAGGAGGCAAAAGGCCTTCGCCCAGGCAAACCGGTTTGTACGGACGGTTTCCGGTCGCAAGCGGAAATGGCCGGAGGGGAAAGATTTACCGATTACTCAAGCTTACAACACCCCCGACCAGGGGACGGGAGCCGACATTTTAAAAACGGCGATGTTTTACATCTACAGAGACCTGTTTTTCCGCGGGTGGGAAGACGCAGTGATCGTCAATTCCGTCCACGACGAGATAATTCTCGAATGCCCCGGGGACCTCGCGGAAGAGGTAGCCGGGCTGGTGAAGGCCGGCATGGAGGCCGCCTGGTACGACCTTATGGGCGACGAGGTCCCGATAGAAGCGGAACCCGTGGTTGGGACTTCGTGGGCCGATAAGTGAAGTGCGGCCGGGTTCTCAATTTCTCTCCCGCCTCTTGACATGCTGGACCACGTCCTGGATCTCGCAGTCCAGGAAGTCGCATATTTTGTCGAGCGTCTCCATCGAGACGTACTCGCCCTTGCTTATTTTAGCCAGGGTGGCCCCCGAGATGCGGAGCTTTTCCCGGAGGTCCTGAAGTTTCAGGTCTTTGTCGATGAGCGTTTTCAACAGAGGCTTGTATGTAAACATGGTTTTCCCCTCTTTCTCAAAACCTTTTGTAAGATATTATAACCTAAAGGTTTAGAATTGAAAACAAAAAGTTTTCAAAAACCTCTTGACGGGAGGTTTATTTTTGTCTACAATAGGTTTAGAGATCTAAACATCTAGTTGAGTATTTTAAAAGGAGTCTGCTCGCGGATGCGCGAACAACCGCCAGGGATGAGAGAGAAAGGAAGGTTTTAAGGATGCAGCCGATTGTAAAAGCACTCCTCGAAGTTTCTGAAATCGAAACTGCTGTCCGCCGCGCTTTCGCCTCCAGGTGCAAAATTTACGAGTTGGACGCAAAAATTAAGGCCCTGGAAGCGGCCATCCCCCCGAACCAGCGTACCAGCTCCCCCGAGCTGGCGAAGCTCCGGGAAGAGCTGAACCAGGCCCGGGCCGAGTACGCCGCTTCGGAGGCCAAACTGGAGGCGCTGAAGGCCCGCCACGCCGGGGCCGTTGCGCTGGCAAACCTGCTGGCCGCGATGGTACAGGCCGGGCGGGACACCCAGGCGCTGGAAGCGGCCGTAGCGGAAGCGCTGGGCGGGGGGCAGGTGCCGCCGTCCCAAAATGCTCAGGCCGACGACGGCACGGAGACCGGCACGTTCAAGGTGCTGGAAGCCCGGCCCGGCAAGTCCCCCGGCGTCGTCAGGGCCTACTGCCGGGCCAAAGACGGTACCAAACATGCTGTATTCGCCAAAAACGGCGCGGGCCAGGCTCTGGCCGGTGCGGTAGGCAAGACGGTGGAGATTAAGTACCGGCAGGGTGACAAAGGGTTCATAGCTTTGA
>NZ_JBNATZ010000198.1:0-4608 GCF_049701015.1 Desulfofundulus sp. | reverse complement strand
CTGGAGATTTTCGCACCTTGAGGAAAATTCTCCGCCTTTATGAGGGAAGGCTTCATCTTTACCCCGTTTCGAGGTTGGTCAACTCACCAAAAAACGACATGTCCGAACTTATCCTGGAAGAGAGAAATGCAGAACCGTAATACCCGCTTGTTAAGCCTGGTCAATTGTATGCTGGAAAACTCCAAGGATCAGAAAAAATTAGAGCATATATACCCAGTTCAAATGCGGCGCGGTCGGAAAAACGATCGTGCTTTTTCTTTTTCAAAAACCTCAGAGGAGGGAAGACATGAACAGTAGCATGTCCAATCTCGGTGAATTACCGCCCGTTTTGACCGTGATGGAGGCGGCAAGAATTTTGCGATTAAAGCGCTCAACGGCATACGAGCTGATACGCCAGGGTGTAATACCTTCGTTCAGGGTGGGCAGGCACATCAGGGTGCCGCGCCACGAATTAGAGAAAATGATTGCAGGAAAAAATGCCGGGCGGAGCAAATAATTGTTTATCCCGCCCGGCCCCCTCTTTTAGAGGAGGGATCGGAGGATGCGCGGTCATGTTCGAAAAAGGAGCAAAAACTCCTGGACGGTGGTGGTGGAATTACCGAGAGATCCGGTAACTAATAAAAGGCGGCAAAAGTGGGTCACGGTCAAAGGCACGAAGAAAGACGCGGAGAGAGAATTGGCCCGTTTGATAAATGAAATCGAAAAAGGCACTTACGTCGAACCTCATAAAATGACCTTCACCGAGCTTACCCAGAAATGGTTCGATGTTCACGTCTCCGCGAACCTCCGCGAGAATACCCAGGAAAACTACAAAACCGTGCTCCGCACTCACATCATACCCGAAATCGGCCACATCAACATAGGAGAGCTAAAAACTCTCCACCTACAAGAACTCTGTGCCAGAAAACTCAAAGAGGGTTACTCTAACCGAACAGTGCGCTACATCATTTCCCTAGTCAAAGAAATACTGAACTTCGGTGTCCAAATGCAGCTCATACCAAAAAACGTGGCCGAAAGCGTAAAGCTCCCGCGGAACGAAACCAAAGAAAAAATCACCTGGACTGCAGAAGAAATATGGAAATTTTTAGACGTCGCTGAAAGGAAAAGCAGAAGGCTTTATGCGTTGTTTTTCATGGCGCTAACTACCGGCATGAGGCGGGAGGAACTCCTGGGGTTGAGGTGGGAGGACGTGGATCTGGACGAAGGCGTGGCGTTCGTGCGCCAGACGCTGGTGGTCATAAACGGCAGGCTGAAGTTCGACGAACCTAAGACAGAAAAATCCAAAAGGGCAGTGGCCCTTTCTCCGAAGACTGTAGAGGAACTAAGGAAACATAGGGTTTTACAACTCCAAGAAAAACTGAAATTGGGTCCTGCATATAAAGATCACGGACTGGTCTTTTGCACCAAAGACGGCAAGCCTCTGAGACCCGACAACGTCGCGGGCAGGCTTTTCAGATCCCTTATCAAAAAGGCGGGCGTTCCCCGCATCCGTTTCCACGACCTCCGCCACACGCATGCCACCCTCATGTTGGAGGCCGGGGAGCATCCAAAGATAACCGCCGCTCGCCTCGGACACGCTGACACCAAGACTCTTATGGAAACCTATACTCACCTGGTACCCAGGGTACAAAAAGAGGCCGCCAAAAACGTAGACAAATTACTCATTGACAAGAAAACTCATCCAGGAGATAATGTGATCCAAGGCGGTTAGCAAAATGTTAGCAACTAGACCAATCAGATTAACCGGATATCCTCAAAAACCTTGATTTTAACAGTAAATTCGGAGCTCCCATTTTTTCTGACGCTTGACTCACATTCAAGAGGTCGCTGGTTCGAAACCAGCCGTGCCCACCAGCAAGAACAGAGCCCCGAAAAACGGGGCTTTTGTTTTACTTGAAAAGACTTTTAGAGGGCCGGGAGGAATGAACCAAATTAACTAATAACTAAACTAAGGCAAATTATGCGTCTTGTATTGGAGTTTTTGAAGCCATTAAGGGGAAATCCCTGCTTAAGGGTCACCTGTAATAAAAAGGTGTCCAGGATGTTAATAATGTTTATTAAAAGTACTGTTTAAAGGCAGGTAAGTTTTTATGAAGGCACTTCTCGTATACCCGCGGTACCCGGAAAGCTTCTGGAGCTTTAAATATGCGTTGAAGTTTATCGGGGTGAAAGCCGCCTACCCTCCCCTGGGGTTGCTGACCGTGGCAGCGATGCTTCCCCCGGAGTGGGAGAAAAGACTGATCGACCTGAACGTAAAGCCATTGACCAACGCGGACCTGCAGTGGGCCGACTACGTCTTTATAAGTGCCATGGCCATTCAGCGCGAGTCCGTAAAGGAGATCATTGCGCGCTGTAAGTCACTGGGAGTGAAAGTAGTTGCCGGAGGCCCCCTTTTTACCATGGAGCCCGAGGAGTATGACGAGGTGGACCACCTGGTCCTCAACGAAGCCGAAATAACGCTGCCCCGTTTCCTGGCCGATTTGGAAGCAGGAAAAGCGGAACATCTTTATACCACCGACCAGCACCCGGACCTGGAACAGACGCCGGTACCGCTGTGGGAACTGATCAACATGCGTGATTATGCCTCCATGAGTATTCAATACTCCCGGGGGTGCCCCTATAACTGTGAATTCTGTGACATCACCTCGTTATATGGACGCCGGCCGCGGCTGAAAAACGTCGATCAGCTGGTAATGGAGCTTGATGCACTCTATAAACGTGGCTGGCGGGGGAGTGTTTTTATTGTTGATGATAACTTTATCGGCAACAAGGTCCGGCTCAAGAAAGAAGTTCTACCCGTTATGATCGAATGGATGCAAAAACACAAATATCCTTTCAATTTTATTACCGAGGTTTCCATCAATCTGGCCGATGATGAAGAATTAATGGATATGATGGTAAATGCCGGCTTCAATCATGTTTTTATTGGCATAGAAACGCCCAGCGAAGAAAGTTTAATCGAATGCAACAAATTCAATAATGTAAACAGGAACCTGCTGGCCTCGGTGAAAAAGATCCAGAACCACGGCATGGCGGTGAGCGCCGGTTTTATCGTCGGCTTTGACAGCGACACCCCCTCCATTTTTGACCGGCAAATTCACTTTATTCAACAGAGCGGCATTGTCACCGCTATGGTGGGCTTGCTTAATGCTCCCAAAGGTACCAGGCTGTTTGAGCGGCTGAAAAGGGAAAACCGTCTCCTCCAGGGCTTCACAGGGAACAACACCGATTTCTCCCTGAATTTTATCCCCAAGATGGATCCGAATTTATTGCTTGAGGGGTACAAAAAAATTGTGACCACTATTTATGCCCCAACGAAGTATTATGATCGAATCCTGGAGTTTTTCAAGGAATTTAGACCCAAAAGACGGATAAACCTTTCCATGTTTCGTTTATGCTACCTCAAAGCACTCTTTCTGGCCATGTTTTACCTAGGCATCCTGGAGAAGGGGAGGAAATACTACTGGAAACTTCTTTTAAAAACCCTGTTAAAGTATCCCCGTTTTCTTCCGGAAGCCATTACCCTGGCTGTTTATGGTTTCCACTTCCGGACAATTTTCAATAAAAACTTGTCGAGATTCGACTCGCGCCCGTTTCCCGATACGCCCTGAGTCGCAGAGCGTTTTGAGAGGTTTCCACAAGTAAGAGTTGCTGGTTACGCTTTGCAGCCGGCCGCGCTTACCCCAAAACAGGAGCCCCGAAGAAAAACGGGGTTCTTGTTTTTGCCTGCAGGAATAACATTTTTTAAATCAAGGAGGAAACTGCACGGGAAGCTAGAAAAAATTCAGATAACTATACGAACGCGGGAGGTGTGCCGGAAGCCACCGGGCAGTTAACCTGCCGGGGCGGGCTTTCCAGCCGGGCTGTTTGTCAGGCTGCTTTTGGAATCGGGGGGTTTTAAGATGATAAATAACTTGAGTAGTTTCCCGTTTGAAATTGCGGACGGGTTATATGTCCTGGGTAACAGACATTTTTTTACCTTTCTGGCCACTGGCGAAACCCATGCCCTCATCGAATTGGGAGTCAGCGCCACGGCACCCCTGGTGGCTGAACAGGTGGCAGTACTGGGCATAAAGCCTGAAAAGGTGGGTTACCTGGTAGTTCCCCATGCACATTATGACCATCTGGGCGGCCTGCCGTATTATCGGGCCCTTTTCCCACAGGCGCGTGTGGTTTGCTCGGACAGGGCACGCAAAACCATAAGTAACCCCCGGGTGCTGGAGCAATTTTTTAAAGAAGATAGTGTCACCTCGGTCTGGCTGGAGGAAACGGGAAAGGGGCGGCGCACCTATTGCTGGCTTCCAGGGTCGACCCTGGAGGCGGAAGTGATCGTGGGTGACGGAGATGTCCTGGCGTTGGGGCAGAATAAGACGCTGAAATTTATGGCCGCCGCCGGTCACAGTCCCTGCAGTCTGGCTGTACACCTGCCTGAACGGGAAACATTGCTGGTTTCCGACAGCCTGGGTTTTTTCCTGGGGCCGGAGGAAAACTTCCCCCTCTTTTTCTATAACTACGGTGCCTATCTGGAAACCATTCACCGTCTCAGCCGGGTTGGCGCTGCTGTTGTTGCCACAGCTCATGAGCTTATTTTTACGGAGGCGGGCGCTA
>NZ_JBNATZ010000197.1:0-4647 GCF_049701015.1 Desulfofundulus sp. | reverse complement strand
GGTCTTTGCCGGGGTCGGAAATAAGCGCCTTCAACTCTCTGAGCGGGACAGCCCCGGGAATATACGCATCCGACAGGGCGACGGGAATTTCGTCCCGCCACTGGCGGGTGAAGTACCTCAGCACCGGCAGGTCCATCTCTTTGAGAACCGCTGCCGGCAGCTTTCTGGAACTGCGGATGACCCTTAGCTCCAGGATTTCCAGCCTGGCCCGTGGCCCGAACTCGGTCAGGAAACCTCCCCGGCGTACCGACCGCTCCAGCAGTGGCCTTACGGTACGGCGCTTGTTGCCGGGGCCGGAGGTGACGACCAGGCCTTCCCTGATGAGAGCGTTTACGGCGTTCTGGATGGTGCTTACATAGACACCGAACTCGTTTATCAATTCCCTGTTGGTCGGAAAGGGCTGTCCCGGTTTCAATTGACCCGAAAGAATTCTTTCTCTCAGGATTGCTGCTATTTCCTGCCAGGTAAATTGCTCAGCCAATTTCAACAAACTCCTTTACCGTTTTGGCTGTTTCTTCTGTCAGGGCGTTCAAAAGCATTGCTCCCTTTTCAGCAGAAGCTCTAGAAGGAAAACCTATAACTCCGGTTTCGGTATAAGCCTTCATGCCCAGGGTTTCGAGCAACTGCCGCTCCGGACGGTCGACGTCCTTCATCTCCCGGTACCGTACGGCTTCGGGGAACAAGTGCATGATAATGGATGTCTCACCTTCACCGGCGTGCATGTCCCGGGAAGGGGAGGAGGATAACCCGGCCGCCCGGTAAGCCCTTTCCCAGTGATGGCGGGATGGGAGCAGCAGCATCCGCGGGCGGGGATAATTCAATTCCTGGACGACGTTTCTCAGGAGGTGGTTACCCATGTGGCAGCTGACGATGACAAGTTTCTCGATGCCGGAAAAGGCGAGGGACTCCACCACGTCGGAAATTACCGAAGCAATGGTCGTCACTTTGAGGGAAATGCTTCCCGGAAAACCGGCATGTTCAAAAGAAGAGGAGAAGGGAAGCAGCGGCAGCAGGTAGGCCGGTGCGAAAATATCAGCCAGCCTGCTGGCCAGCGTCTCCGCGATAATCCCGTCGGTACCCAGGGGAAGATGTGGCCCGTGCTGCTCCAGGGACCCCACGGGCAGGAAAGCAACTTTTACACCCTTCAGGTCTTCCCAGGTAGAAAAGCGGTCCATAAAAATCACTTCCTATTTTGGTCTTGATTAAGAATAAGCTCAATACTAGTTTACCCCAAAAAACAAGAAAAGTACAGGGTGCAGATAAACTGGGACTTGACTCAACATATAATATTGATCTAGACTAAATATAAGGCCAGCAGGCCGGGGAGGGATAGCTGTTGAGAAAGCCACCCACCTATGTAATAAATGTGAGGTTTGTACCTGTTTCCGGCTGGGAGCGCAGGTACGAAGAGGGTATGGCTGCATTCCTGAAGATGCTCCAGTATGCCAGGAATGCCTCCGGCGGTTCGATACAGGCGAAGAAACGCCAGGAAGATCAGTGCCTGCGCGGGTCGTCGGAGCGGCCGACCAGGTAGTCCAGGGATACATCGAAGAAGTCGGCGAGAACCACCGCTACGTCTAAGGGAGGTAACCTGTAACCGGTCTCCCAGTGGCCAACAGTTTGTTTAGCCACTCCGATTTTCTTACCGAGTTGCTCTAGTGATAGCTTACTTTCTTGTCGTAGTTGGCGCAATCTCTGGCCAAAAACCTCTTTAGAGAACATCGAGAAACATCCTTGACAGTCTCCTTATAGGAGACTATAATCAAATTGCCAAGTCTCCTTATAGGAGACAAGGTAGTGTGCAATCATGAGGAAAGCCCTATTGAACAGTCGAAAGAAATTGGGGCTAACCCAAGAACAAGTAAGCTTGGCAATTGGTATTAGCAAAAAGACATATAGCCACATAGAAACTGGTCGCCGAAACCCCTCCTGGGAGGTGGCCCAGCGCCTGGAAAAATTCTTCGGAATTTCCGCAAGTGAATTGCTGGCTGTGGAGCCTGAACAACCTGCGCCGCAGGGGAACAAAAGGTGAACATGACTACCTACTTCGCCAGCTTCTCCAACCTGGCGACTCTGGCAACGAGATAACGGGTATCGGTTTCGATGCTGTCCAGGCGTTCATCGAGGTGTTTTTGCAGCCGCTCGATCTGGTCGCCCCTCAGTGTGAAACCGTCAAGGAGGGCACGCATCTTATCAATGACTTCATTTTCGAGACGAAGTTCCAGCCTATCCACCTTGTTGTCCACGTTGTCAAGACGGGTTGCTAGATGGAGCTGGCCCTCTTTAAGAGAATCGAGACGTTTATTAATCTTTTCAAGCTGCTGAAGCACGAGGCTCTGGAATTCCTCATTGGTCATGGCTTTTCTCCTTTCGCCTACAACTTGTGGCTTTTGGGGTTGTCAGTCCGGCCAAGCAAGAAATCGATGCTGACGTCAAAGAAGTCGGCGAGGCGGATGGCCGCGTCAAAGCTGATGGGTTGTTTGCAGTTTTCTATGTCACTCAGCGAACTTTTACGCATACCGATGGCTTGACCAACTTGCTCAAGGGTGAGATTGTTAGCCTTCCTTAATTGCCTGAGTCGCGCCGAAAAAACTTTGGAAATCATGGAACAACCTCTTGACGGTTCGGATATCCCGAACTACAATAAAGTTAGGTGGTTCGGTATGTCCGAACTAACTGGAGTGGTATTATGGGACTTCGTCATAATCTCATTAAAGCTAGAACAAATAAAAACCTAAAACAGGTAGATGTAGCAAGATATCTCGGTTTAGCTAAATCAACTTATTGCGAAATCGAGCATGGCCACCATAGTCCCTCCTGGGAGGTGGCCCAGCGCCTGGAGAAATTCTTCGGCATTCCCGCAAGTGAGCTGCTGGAGGTAACCAATGAGAAACCAAAGTAGTGCTATTATCGCCTCATATGCCTGGCCACCTGAACCAGAACCTCCACCTGTTCCGGGGAGAGGTCCCGGGCGGCTTCAATTAAAGGCCGAAGATGAACGGGAATATCCTGAGAGTCCTGAGAAAAAAAATCAGCCAAGGTTATGCCGAGGGCACTGCATATACGAGAGAGAGAATCGACAGTAGGTTGCTTTTTCCCGGCTTCGATAGCACTTATAAATGATTGTGCCAGCCCGGACTTCTGAGCTAACTGGTTTTTACTCATTTTTCGAGCTTCACGTAAGGCAACCAATCTTGAGGAAATATCCATGAAGATTTCTCCTAAAAGTTCTTTGGACTCAATATGGACAAAAATTTAACAATTAAATCATCACTATAGAGTTGACATGCTAGCTCTATAGATATAGAATTTGAGTAGATGGAGTGGTTGCAATGGAGCTTTCCCAAAAGCTCAAAGAATTACGACAGGCCCGCGGCTTCAGCCAAACAAAGCTGGCTGAGATATCTGGAGTTTCGCAGTCATTTATAGCCTACCTGGAAGCAGGCACCAAACAACCCACCGTAAGAATCCTACGTAAACTTGCTACTGCACTCAACGTTCCTGCCAGTGCTTTACTTGAAGATAACGATTCTAACTAGATAATTAGCCAATCGAATACGATTTTCCTGTTTTGATTAAAAGATTCATCGTCCTTTGTCCCGGACCGTTTCTGCGTAACGGTTCGGGAGAGGGGACGACCCTTCTGCCGAAACTATTTGCCAGGTGGCATGCAGAAGGAATGACCTCTTTGCCGTGACGGAGGCGCACGGGGAGGGCGAGCGGGGAAACGGCCGCACGGGGCCTTGGTTCCGGTAACGGGACGACGGGGGCGTGCGGCACGACTCCGGAAGCAGCCCCGTGGTCAACGGGTAAGCCTGACGGGTAAGCAGGCAGGCGTGCACGGGTGCCCGACGGCCCGGCTTTCCGGTTACATGCCGACAAATTCCAACCGGACCGCTAATCCGGGGGCGGGGACAACTCTCACAGGTTTTGCCGTGGGAGCCCGGACCGGCAGGCATGGTAAGCCTGCTCAAGCTGGCGCGGGGTAGCGCCCGCGACCTAACCCTTTACATACCGGGGACAGCGGATACAAGCCAGAAACGATTTTCTTAAAGCCAAAAGCTTTAAGATTCACTTTTACTGCGCCTGCGGCGAAATGACGTCCAGCCCGCATGCTGGTTCCGGCCCTTTTCCCCCTGGAGACGGCGTGGCGGGTAGGAGGCTGAATCCGGCGCACCCGTGCTCTTTTTTCGGGCACGGGAGATCCGGCCCAAGAGGTCGCCGCCTCCCCGTGGCGGGCCGGGGACCTGGCAGAACGGAAAAGATGCCGGGACGAAGAGCGGCCAAAATTATCAAGGGGTGGGCTTATGCGCGTTCCGAGCAGTCCCAAAACCCGTGATGCTATAAGAAGTTACGCCCGGCGTGCAATTCGGCGGTGGGGTATAAGAAACAGGGTGGCGGAATATCCCGTGCCGAAACGGTTCTCCCGCTGGGTTGAGTACTGCCAGTACTGTATAGCAAGGGAGCGGATGCGTGCGTGTACACGATAGCTGAACTGGCCAGGGCTTACCGCGCTGCTTCTGATAGCTACGAGCGTTTTACCGTCCTGCGCAGGGCATGGGGCCTGGCAGGCAGGCACGGCGTAAAGGCCGTAGCCCTTGCTCTGGGGCTGAATCCAAAATGGGGCAGATGAGGGATATATTTATT
>NZ_JBNATZ010000196.1:0-4681 GCF_049701015.1 Desulfofundulus sp. | reverse complement strand
ACTGGTAGCTTTCTTTATCATTGTCGCCTGCGCTTCCACCCTTTACAAGGCGGGCATTAGAATCGAAGAGGCCAGGGACGCTGCAGCTTCCCTGCAGCCTCTTGCCGGCAAAATGGCCTCCGGCCTGTTTGCCTTTGGACTGTTCATCGCCTCTGTTTTTTCGGCCACTATTTTACCGCTGGCCACCGCCTTTTATATCTGCGAGGCATTCGGTTTTGAGGCCGGAGTGGATAAAACGTGGAAAACAGCACCTGAATTCTACACGCTGTTTACCATCATTATTACTATCGCCGTGGCAATTATTCTAATACCTGGAGCGCCCCTCATTACCATCACCATCTGGACTCAAACATTGAATGGGATCCTTTTGCCGGTCGTCCTCATCTCTATGATCAGGATGGTGAACAACAAAGATATTATGGGGGATTATACCAGCAACCCCCTTTCCAACGCGATTGCGTGGGCGACCGTAATCATTCTGATTGCCCTGACAGCAGCCCTGTTCATCATACCCATGCTGAAATTCATCAGGCCCTTGTTAAAGTGAAAAAAATTTAAAAATGGAGCCTTCTGGTAACGGCTTTTTCAGGCCCCTTGCTTGTTAAGAATGTTGAAAAAGTTTCGAAAGGTTATATAAAGAAATATAACTTTATGGACCAAGTGGAGGGATAAAAGTGGGTAAATTGCGCCGTCAGCTGACAATACTGACCTCCGTTCTGGCCCTGCTGGCCGTAGCCGTTACGCTGCTGGCCGGGTGGTCGACCCATGGCAACGGACCAGCCACCCTGGCCGGAGCGGCAGCGGGTGTATTGCTGGCCGGGGTCATCGCAGCTTTCTCCTATTCTTCGCTGCAGTCCACGGTGAACATGGTTATCGCCAAAACGGACAAAGCCATCGCCGGAGACCTGACCGAACGAATTGAGGAACGCAGCTTCGGCTGGGGAGAAATCGACCGGCTGGTAACCAATGTCCGCAGGGTATTAAAAGGAGTACATAAATGGTTCGGGCTGGTAAAGGATTACTCAGAACAGCTCACCACTTCCACCGGCCGGATTATCTCAGGCACGGAGCAAATCAGCTCAGGTAGTCAGGAACAGGCCGGAGAAGTGCAAAAACTCCTCCAGGGAATTGAAGCGCTGGCTCGTTCAGCCAGACAGTCAGCGGAAAAAGCCCGGGAAACGGCGTCCCTCGCCCGGGAAACCGACCTCACCGCCCGACATGGGGGTGAAGCGGTAGACAGAGTAATCAGTGGAATGGGCCTGATCCATGAAAAGATCCGCACCCTCAACGAAAGTTCCGCCCGCATCGGCCAGTTTGTCCAGGTGATCGAGGATATCGCCGCCCAAACCAACCTGCTGGCTCTGAACGCAGCCATTGAAGCAGCCAGGGCCGGAGAACACGGGCGGGGGTTTGCGGTAGTAGCCCAGGAAGTAAGGGGGCTGGCGGAGAATTCCGCCCGTTCCACCAGGGAGATCACCCAGCTCGTAGCAGGCATCCAGGGAGCAACCGGAGAAACCGTGGCCGCTGTAGAACAGGGGCTGCAGATTACCGGGGAAGTACAGGAAGCCTTCCGCAATATCATTTCTCAAATGAGGCGCACCGTGGAAAGCATCGAAGAACTGGCCTCCGCCGCCCAGGAACAGGCAGCCAGCACGGAGCAGATGGTAGGCGGGGTGGAAGCCATTGCTGCCGTTGCTGAGCAGGCGGCCGCCAGCTGCCAGGAAACAGCCGCTATCACCAGTGAACTCACTGCGCTGGCCGATAAGCTGAAGGCTGTAGCTGAAATATGGAAATTCAGCTAGCGTGCCTACCGCATCGTGTCAGAGAGACGGTCAGCTGAAACGGTACGCTGCCGGGGAAAGACGCGCAAGACACCGGCCACCTCCAGTACCAGCAGTAGGAGTTGCCGGTAATTGAGCGCGAACAGGAAGCCGCACAAGTAAGAAATCCGAATCAACCAGGGAGCGGGAACCAGCACTGGAGACAGCAAAACGGTGACCAGCATCAGCACCCAGAACATGAAAGCCCTGGTAAGGGAAGAAAAGCACGCCGGGGCAACCAGCTGGTTGAGTCTGTCACACGCCAGGGACAGGACAACCACTCCGGCCAGGACAACCGGCCATACCAGAGCCGGCTCTGGAGGTAAACCGAGCGAATACCAGAAATAGAGCAACAGGTAATGGGCGTAGAAAAAAAAGAGGGAACGCCGGCCCAGGTAAACCAGCCACCCTGGAACTGCCCGCAGAAAGGGTTGCATAGCAGCCAGAACACCGTACAAAACAAGGCCGACCAGGAAAAATTGGATGTTCATGTCCCACTTTTCGCAATGACCGAGGCCGTGCAGGGAGAGGGCAGTGTAAGCAGCTCCCGCTCCAAGCGTAACCAGGACAGCTGCTCTCCGGTGATTATAACAGAAAATACCCCACAGGAAAAAAGCGAGCCAGGGGAAAAGCGTGAACAGCCCGGGTGGAATAAGAAAACAGGTTGCCATAGTGGCCGGGATGGGCACTTTTTTAGCCGCCAGATGCAGCAGAAACGGCAGCGGAAATAAAAAACCGCTTATTTCCGGGCCGAGCCGGTAGATGAAAAAAATGGTCATGAGAACCCCAAGGGCGATGCCCTGCAGAACCTCGGATTGTGGTTCGTGCCAGAAGTTAACCCCTTTGGCACCCACAAAACTAAGCCCGAGAAAAAAGAAAAGGACGTAGAAAAGGGACAGGCTACCGGGAGGACGTAAACGGAGTTGAAGTACCGTCGTGACCCCGCTGACACCAAAAAAAATAACGGGTGCGAACGTGCCCAGAAAAACGAGCTGGTGAGTTATCCAGCTGTCCGTGGCAACGTGGGAATGAGCGAAAAACATGAGGACACAGGCCAGTGTCTTCAACAAGTCCAGTGAATCATCCCGCTTTGACAATGGGACTCCCCCCTTTGTGGAAATCTATCCCTCCACATATTTATTTATATTCCCCTGAAGAAACATCTCTCCTTTCCGGTGGATGGCTAAACCTTTAAAAAAGCTCTGGTTTTTATAAAAAGAAAAAAGCTCCCGGTTAAAAAAACACCGGGAGCATTGATATTGTGCTGAAGGAGGTTGTCTGTGGTGTCTCGTTAGTACCAGCGGATTCACACTTTAGGGGGGTGTTCTAAGGATCTGAACAATTTTTACTGGTGCGGGCGGTGGGAGTTGAACCCACACGGGTTTCCCCACCGGATCCTAAATCCGGCGCGTCTGCCATTCCGCCACGCCCGCATAAAAATTGGTGAGCCATGGAGGACTCGAACCTCCGACACCCTGATTAAAAGTCAGGTGCTCTACCAGCTGAGCTAATGGCCCACTTCATCCCTCTCACTTAATCCTGATATAAAATTATAGTTGGTCGCTGGCCAAGCTGCTGCCAGATACGACCAACTACTTCTTTCGTGTTTGGCTGGGGCGGCTGGATTCGAACCAACGAATGGCGGGTCCAAAGCCCGCTGCCTTACCGCTTGGCTACGCCCCAGCGTGGGGTGGAAGATGGGACTCGAACCCACGACCCCCAGGGCCACAACCTGGTGCTCTAACCAACTGAGCTACATCCACCACATCCCGCGAGGAACAGGAACAGCACCTCTTTCGCGGTGCACCCCTGCTCCGTCAGCATTTGTTATTATAACAACTCTATTTTCAAAAGTCAAGGAGATTTCTACAGGAAATTTATAACTAAAATTATACGCTGGCCAGAGAGACCGGACTGTGGTCGGACCTTGTTTTAAACAAACGGTTCCTGTCACTTAATACTTTAAATAGCTGCACATCTCGAGCGAAGCCACAACGCGTAAAAAACTTCCTGCCTGTACCAGTTGTCTGCCTCACGTACATAATTGTACCCTGTTCCAGGGCCTGCTCCAGGTAACCCAGCAATAACCTGCCCAACCCTCTTTGCCGAAATTCTTTTTTAATCAGGATAATATCGATTTGAATTAAATCGATACGTTCCGGAATAAAAGAACAAAAACCTACAGGGTGCCCATTCCTGTCAAACATGGAGAGAACAAAGTGCTCCGCCATTTTTTTAAGACCGGAATAATCGGGATTGATTTCCCCCAGGTCGTCAAATAAAACCTGAAGGGTTTCACAGATAAACCAGGGGACTTCGACCACTCCCGGAAGACGGCTGACCAGACAGGTTCGAATTTCACCTGCTCCTTCTACTCCTTCCGGGCAGTACAGATAAAAATGGTACTCCTCACAAGGTACCATAAAACCCCCTCCCCCTCGATACACCCCTGGAAAGGATATGGCTACCCGGAATATTATTCCAGTTACCTTAAATCTTATCTCTCTCTTTAACAATTATAACACAGCCCCAACCTTTTGGATCCCGCACTTTTTGAACTGAAAGGGAGGTTTTTCCGCTCGAGCCCCCTTGCACCTTTTACTAACCCCATTCATATCCTGTTATTGAAAACCGGCAATGAAAGGAGGTAACCAACAATGGCTCCTGATCCCGGCTATTACTACTACCATCACTTTGCCTTCCTTCTCTTCCTGATTCTCATTCTGCTGTTCTTTGGCAAAGGATTCTTCCCCTATCAGGCCGATTAAACCTGGACCGGGCGCAAAAAATGCGCCCGGTCTTTGCTTTAAAGAAAGCCACATATTAATAAGGCCAGATGGCAATACTTGAATCAAGAGAGT
>NZ_JBNATZ010000195.1:0-4740 GCF_049701015.1 Desulfofundulus sp. | reverse complement strand
CGCGTCGCAGCTGGTACCGTAACCCACTACCTCTGCGTAAATGCGGGCCTCCCGCCTTTGAGCGTGTTCCAGGGTCTCCAGGATCAAGATGGCTGCCCCTTCGCCTATCACAAAACCATCGCGCCCGGCATCAAAAGGCCGGCTGGCCTTCTCCGGTTCGTCATTGCGGGTGGAAAGAGCTTTCATCGCGGAGAAACCCGCCACCGCCAGCGGCGTGATGGGTGCCTCGCTGCCGCCGGTTATCACCACATCTGCATGCCCCCACTGGAGCAGGCGGAAGGCGTCACCCACAGCATGATTGCTGGAGGCGCAGGCGCTCGTAACAGTCAGGTTACAACCCCGGAGCCGGTGGGCAATGGCAATCTGGCCCGCCCCCATGTTGGCAATCATCATGGGGATGAAAAAAGGACTTACCCGTCCCGGGCCACGCTTGAGAAGGACCTGGTGCTGTTCCTCCAGCGTCTCGATACCGCCAATCCCCGAACCCAGGATAACGCCGACCCGGTCCCTGTCAACCTGTTCCAGGTCGAGACCGGCATCTTCCAGGGCCATCTTCGTCGCGGCCAGGGCAAACTGGGTAAAGCGATCCATGCGCCGTGCTTCTTTCCTGTCTATGTACCGGGTGGGGTCAAAATCCTTTACCTCGGCGGCAAAGCGGGTATCGTAGGCACTGGCATCAAAACGGGTGATAGGTCCCACGCCGCTTTTCCCCGCCGTGACATTAGCCCAAAAGGATCCGACACCGGTACCCACAGGGGATACTATGCCCACACCGGTTACCACAACTCTTTTGGACAAAACCTTACCCCCTCAAGTAATTCATGAAACCATATTTCAAAAAGTCCCGCGTGATAATCGCGGGACCCGATTTTACTTATAAGTGTTCCTGAATATATCTGACAGCCTCACCTACAGTGCGGATCTTCTCCGCGTCTTCATCGGGAATAGTCAGGTCAAATTCCTCTTCCAGGGCCATCACCAGTTCTACAATATCCAGGGAATCGGCCCCCAAATCCTCAATGAAGGAGGCATCCATGGTCACTTCGGATTCATCTACCCCCAACTGCTCCACAATGATGGCTTTAACCTTCTCGAAAACGGACAAAGCGTTTCACCCCCTTCCAATACTATTCAAACTAACTTTATGTAATCAGTCTACATGGTTAGACCGCCGTCGACGACAATGGTCTGCCCGGTAATATACCCTGCAGCATCGCTGGCCAGGAAAACTACTGCCGCGGCTACCTCTTCGGGCTGTCCGAAACGGCCGAGTGCCACCTGGCTCAACATCTTTTCCCTGACGTCCCTGGAAAGGGACCCGGTCATATCGGTAAGGATAAACCCGGGTGCCACCGCATTGACAGTGATGTTCCGGGAACCAAGCTCTTTAGCCACCGCTTTGGTCAAGCCAATGAGCCCGGCCTTGCTGGCGGCGTAGTTGGCCTGCCCGGCATTACCCGTGATACCGACGACCGAACTGATGTTGATAATGCGGCCCCAGCGGGCTTTAATCATCAACCGGGAAGCTGCCTTGATGGTATTAAAGGCACCCTTCAAGTTAACGTCAAGGACCCGGTCCCAATCTTCATCCGCCAGGCGCATTACCAGGTTATCCCGTGTAATGCCGGCATTATTCACCAGAATATGCAACCCGCCCAGCTGTTCTACGGCCACCTTGACCAGTTTCGCCGCCTCGGACGGTATGGAAACATCCGCCCCGCAGGTTACCGCCTGCCGGCCCATCTCCCGGATCCGGGCAGCCACCTCCCCGGCGGCGGCAGCCTGGCCGTTAAAGTTCACGACCACATCCGCCCCGGCCCGGGCCAGAGCCAGGGCGATAGCCCGGCCGATACCACGGGAAGCACCGGTAACAATGGCTTTTTTACCGTCAAGTAACATTTTAGCCAACCTCCCCAAGGCATGCAAGGACTTTTTCCAGAGAGTCCGGATCCTGAACGGACCAGCACTGTACCTGACGGTTAATTTTACGCAACAGGCCGCAGAGCACCGTACCGGGACCCACCTCGACAAAAGCCTGAATGCCGCCGGCCATTATCCGACGCATGCTTTCCTCCCAGCGCACCGGGCTGTATACCTGCCGCACCAGGAGCTCTTTGACCTCCCCACTGGAAGTCACATAGTCTGCGGTAACATTGGCCACAACCGGAAACCGGGGATCGGCCATGGGCACCCGTTCAAGCTCCCGGCGCAACCTTTCCCCGGCCGGGCGCATCAAGCTGGAGTGGAAGGGGGCACTAACAGCCAGGGGAATGCAACGCCTGGCTCCCGCTTCCATGGCCAGCGCACAGGCGCGTTCCAGAGCCCGCATCTCCCCGGCAATAACCACCTGGCCCGGACAGTTGAGGTTGACCGCTTCCACCACTCCGGCACCGGATGCCCGGCGACAGACCTCTTCCACCGATGGGAGATCCAGCCCCAGGACGGCCATCATCCCCCCGGTCCCCAGGGGTACCGCCTCCTGCATGAACTGGCCCCGCTTACGTACTATTTTGACTGCATCGGCAAAAGTTATGGTCCCCGCTGCCACCAGGGCGCTATACTCCCCCAAACTGTGGCCGGCAGCCACAGAAGGCTCCACTCCCTTTTCAAGGAGCACCCTCAAACACGCAACACTTACCGTGAGTATGGCCGGCTGGGCATTCACGGTATGCTGCAGTTCCTCGGCCGGACCTTCAAAACAGAGCCGGCTCAAGGTAAATCCCAGCGAAGCGTCAGCTTCTTCAAAAGTACGCCGGGCGGCCGGAAAGTGCTCGTACATCTGGCGCCCCATGCCCACATACTGCGACCCCTGGCCGGGGAAAATAAACGCCACCTTCATTCCCCGGACACCACCCACTGCGAGGCGGCCGACAACAGGTTGGCCGCACCCCGCACCACTTCCAGGATAATTTCACGGGCGGGCTGAATTTCCCGCACCATGGCAGAAACCTGTCCGGCCATCACAGAACCGTACTCTACATCGCCATCAATCATGGCCGCCCGCAGCTTACCCACGCCCAGCTTCTCCATTTCTTCGGGCGGGGCGCAGCGGCTTTCCAGTTCTTCAAACTGTCTGCTCAATTTATTACGCAGTACCCGCACCGGGTGGCCCGTAGGCCGCCCTGTGACCACCGTATCCCTGTCCCTGGCCTTGATCACCATTTCTTTTACAGCCGGGTGAACGGTACACTCCGCCGCACACATGAAACGGGTACCCATCTGTACACCCTGGGCCCCCAGCATGAGGGCGGCCGCCAGGCCCCTGCCGTCGTAAATACCGCCCGCGGCAATAACAGGAATGTCAACCGCATCTACAACCTGTGGGACCAGGGGGAAAGTACACAGCTCGCCCACGTGGCCTCCGCTCTCCATGCCCTCGGCAATAAGGGCGTCCACACCGCTTCTGGCCAGGCGCCTGGCCAGGGCCACCGAAGCCACGACCGGAATCACCCGGATGCCTGCCGCCTGCAGTCCGGGGAGATATTTGCCCGGGTTACCCGCCCCTGTGGTAATAACGGGGATCCTTTCCTCAAGAAGCACCCGCATCACTTCGTCCACATGAGGAGAGCGTAACATGACATTCACGCCGAAGGGTTTGGACGTAAGCCTCCGGGCCAGGCGCACCTGCTCCCGCACCCACTCCGGGGGGGCCTGGCCGGAGCCGATAATCCCCAATCCACCGGCCTCGCTAACCGCGGCCGCCAGTTCAGCGGTCGAGACCCAGGCCATCCCGCCCTGGATCACGGGATATTCAATGCCCAGTAAATCACAAAGCTTTGTGCGGATAATGGTCATCCGTCTCCCTTCCATGCATACCTCATTTTTTAATGTTTCTTGTATGGTCGTGCCAGCGCAGCAGCGTGGCTCCCCAGGTGAGGCCTGCACCAAAGGCCACCATCACCACGTGATCGCCGTCCTTGATGCGCCGGGCCTCCAGAGCTTCGTGCAAAGCAAGGGGAATGGAAGCAGCAGAAGTATTACCGTAACGGTCCACATTAACCCATACCCTTTCCAGAGGCAGGTTCAGCCTTTTAGCGGCAGCCTCGATAATGCGAATGTTTGCCTGATGGGGGATCAAAAAATCCAGTTCCCGCGTACTCAGACCAGCTGCCTGCAGAACTGCAAGACAGCTCTCCTCCATCACTTTGACGGCAAACTTGAACACTTCCCGCCCGTTCATGTGTATAAAGTGCTGTTTTTTAGCCAGTGTTTCCTCCGACGCCGGACGGCGGGAAAGTCCCGCCGGTAAGGACAAGAGCATCGCCCCCGAACCCTCAGCACCCAGCCGGGAGGCCAGGATACCATAGCCTTCGGGCACCGGCCCCATAACCACCGCCCCGGCACCATCACCAAAGAGAACACAAGTGTTACGGTCCTGCCAGTTCACCAGCCGGCTCAGGACCTCCGTACCAACGACCAGAACGATTCTTGCCGCCCGGGCAGCTATAAACTGGCTGCCGCAGACCAGAGCGTATATAAAGCCGGTACACCCCGCTTGAACGTCAAAGGCCCCCGCCTTTGTTGCCCCCAGGGCATCCTGCACCAGGCAGGCCGTGGCAGGGAAAAGCATATCCGGGCTGTTGGTGGCCACGATTATTAAATCTATGTCATCCCCGGTAACACCGGCATTTTCCATCGCCCGCCGCGCAGCCCTGGTGGCCAGGTCTGAAGCGGCCTCATGATCCGCTGCCATATGTCTCTCACGGATACCCGTACGGGTACGGATCCACTCGTCACTGG
>NZ_JBNATZ010000194.1:0-4761 GCF_049701015.1 Desulfofundulus sp. | reverse complement strand
GGGAGCCAGAGGACTGGCTTCCAGGGCTACGATTTCCGTATGCAGCGTTAATATGTGCTGGTCCTCTTCATCCCTTAAACGCCTGAACAGGTCACGGGCCTCCGGGTTGAGCATGAGGAGCATCTGGGCGTTGTAAAAACTCTGGCTCCACATCTTGTCGCTGAGGACGTCGTATAATAAATCCAGTTTATTCAAGGCCTCCACCTCAACGAATGTTCAGGTTTTTCATTTCCGTTTTGAGCAGGGCAACACGCCGGCGGCTGGCTACGGCCAAACTGCCGAACAGCTCTTTCAGCTTCTTATCCCGGGCGTTGCGTGCTAGAAAGGCGTATTTTGACTGGCGTTTTTGTTCCATGTCTATGGCCATCTTGATGGCATTGTTCAGGATTTCCTTTTCAGTGACCAGAGACAAGCCGACCACCTCATTTTTAGTTTTTTCTTAATCAGATGTGGTTATGCGGGCCGGTCCCTTTTTGTAGAACAAAAAAGGCCGGGCAGTGTTTGCCCGGCTGTACGGGGGTTATTTCAGGTAGCCGCTGCAGTTTGTTTTTCACTCACGGCTGCTGTTGCGGCGCTCTCGCCATCTGTTTCTTTTTTCATTAAGACTTGCATGAGTTCTTTGACCATTTTATTGCTTACGGTATAACAGATTTCAGTTCCCCTGCGCCGACCTTTGATAATTCCCCGGGATTTGAGAATGGATAAATGCTGGGAAACCGTGGATTGTGGTAAATTGAGGCATTCACGCATTCTGGTGACGTTGCATTCGTTATTGATCAGCCCGTCTACAATGCACAGCCGAATGGGGTGGGCCAGGGCTTTCAGGAGCTCGGCCCTTTCCTCGTATTGCTGGATTTTGTCCATAGCATCACCTGCTGTCGCTTTATCCGTATATTACGATTTTAAACGGGCCTCCCCGTCCTGTCAATGACCTGCCGGTGTGCGACATTTTTGAAGCTCGCCGGTTTTACCGACCACATTTTCAAGAAAGGTTAAAGGAAAGTGGGTAGGAAGGGCGAATAGTAGGAAAGGTTGAAAAGAAGGCTAATTTAAAAGCCGAATCAGGCGCTGCTGCTCATCGGGGAGGTAAGTGTCCGGCAGGACCGCCTGGCTAAATAATAAAGGCACGGCACTGTCCGGAGCGAACGACTTTGCAAAAGAGCCGGTCACAGCACCCCGCTAAGAGAGTCGCGGTGCTGTCGCGCGGAGCAACGGAGTGAACGGGACGGCGCCGTACCTGAAAACGGAGGGCTTTCAGTATGACGGTACGCATAGCCATCATTGGCGGGACAGGAGTGTACGATCCCAGCATTTTAAGCGACATTCGCGAGGAACGTCTGGAGACACCGTTTGGTCTGGCCCGGGTAAAGGTCGGCACCTACCGGGGCAGGGAGGTCGCCTTTATGGCCCGCCACGGGGAAGACCACTCGGTACCCCCCCACCTTGTCAACTACCGGGCCAATATCTGGGGACTGCGGCAGCTGGGGGTCGGAAACATTTTCGCCACTGCCGCTGTGGGTTCTTTGAACACGGAAATGAAGCCCAAACAATTCGTTTTCGTGGACCAGTTTCTGGATTTTACCAGGTCCCGGGTCCAAACGTTTGTGGAAAAAGGGGTGGTTCACCTGGACATGACCGACCCCTATTGTCCCGAATTGCGCATGACGCTTGCGCGGGCCGCACAGGAGCTGGGGCTGGAGTATCATATGAGAGGTACTTATGTTTGTACCGAAGGGCCACGCTTTGAGACCCCGGCGGAGATCCGGATGTTCCGGCAGCTGGGGGGTGATCTGGTGGGCATGACCAGCGTGCCCGAAGTGGTCCTGGCCCGGGAGGCGGGTATTTGTTACGCCACCATTGCCATGGTGACCAATTTTGCCGCTGGTATTTCGCCCACCCGCCTCTCGCACCAGGAAGTGGTGGATGTGATGGCCGAAAACGTGGGCAACCTGCGCCGGCTGGTTATGCGGGCCATCGAGCTTGTGGACCCGGATCGCACCTGCCTGTGTCACGAATCACCACTGGACCCTTCAGTGGTTAAATAAGGAAGGGGTGGGTGAACCTTGGAAACCATGTACTGGGAGAACGGGACGTTGATGCTCCTGGATCAAACCAAACTGCCCGGCAAGGTTGAATATATCCAGTGCCGGGATTACGAAACTGTGGCTGAGGCCATTCGTAATTTGCGGGTGCGGGGGGCGCCGGCCATCGGAGCGGCGGCGGCTTACGGCCTGGTGCTTGGGGTGCGGTCTTCGGGGGCTGCCAACCGCGAGCAGTTGCTTGCCAGGGCCCGGGAGGTGGCGGACGCCCTCACCTCCACCCGGCCCACTGCCGTGAACCTTTCCTGGGCTCTAAACCGCCTGCTGGCCCGGCTGGAGGCTTCCACCGCGGCGGACCCGCAGGAATTGACGGAGCTTTTAATTAGCGAGGCCCACGCTATTTACCGTGAGGATCTGGAGGGTAATAAGCGCATCGGTCGATTTGGCCAGGAGCTGGTTCCCCACGGGGCGAGGATTCTCACCCATTGCAATGCCGGTGCGCTGGCTACGGCCGGTTACGGAACTGCTCTCGGGGTGATCCGGGCTGCTCACGAAGCCGGGAAACAGGTCAGCGTTTATGCCGACGAAACCAGGCCCCTCTTGCAGGGAGCACGCCTCACCACCTGGGAATTGATTCAGGAGCAGATACCGGTTACCCTGATCACTGATAATATGGCTGCTTATCTTATGGCCCGGGGTATGGTGGACCTGGTGGTGGTGGGGGCGGACCGTATTGCGGCCAACGGGGACGTGGCCAACAAAATCGGCACCTACGGCCTGGCCGTACTGGCTAAAGAGCACGGACTGCCCTTTTACGTGGCTGCCCCCCTGTCAACTGTAGACTTCTCCCTGGCCAGCGGTAATGATATCCCCATTGAGGAGCGGGAGCCGGGAGAAGTGACCCACCTGGCCGGTATACCGGTCGCCCCCCCTGGTGTCAGGGTGTGGAACCCCGCGTTTGACGTTACCCCCGCCCGGCTGGTTACGGCCATTATAACAGACCGGGGGGTGGTCCGGCCGCCTTACGGGGAGAGCCTGGCCGGGCTATTACGTGTTGGGAAATAAAGAAAATATAAGATTAAAAAGGATTTTTAAAGGAGTGCAGCTTAAGATGCAGGACTATCTGGTACGGGATATCAACCTGGCCCCGGGGGGAAGACTGAAAATAGACTGGGTGCGGGTTCACATGCCTGTTTTGAACGTCATCCGGGAGGAATTTGAAAGGGAGAAACCTCTGGCCGGAGTGCGGGTGGCCATGAGCATTCACCTGGAAGCAAAAACTGCTTACCTGGCTGAAGTGCTCAAAGCCGGTGGAGCACAGGTAGCCATTTCCGGTTCCAACCCCCTTTCCACCCAGGACGATGTGGCTGCAGCCCTGGCGGCAGCCGGTATTCACGTCTATGCCTGGCATGGTGCGACTACCCGGGAATACATGGATCACCTGGTCAAGGTGCTGGAAATCTGTCCCCATGTGGTGATCGATGACGGCGGTGACCTGGTTCACCTGCTGCATACGCGCTGCCGGGAGCTGGCCCGGGAGGTGGCCGGAGGGTGCGAGGAAACCACCACCGGGGTCTCCCGCCTGAAAGCCATGGAGCGGGAGGGCAAACTTCTTTTCCCGATGATAGCCGTCAACGACGCTCGCTGTAAATTCCTTTTTGACAACCGCTACGGGACCGGGGAATCTGTTTGGGCCGGGATCATGCGCACGACCAACCTGCTGGTGGCGGGCAAGACCGTGGTGGTGCTGGGTTACGGCTGGTGCGGCAGGGGGGTGGCCATGCGCGCTGCCGGGCTGGGTGCCAAAGTAGTGGTCTGCGAGGTTGACCCGGTCAGGGCCCTGGAAGCTTACATGGACGGTTACCGGGTGATGAAAAGCCATGAGGCTGCAGCCATCGGTGACATCTTCATCACCGTCACCGGCTGCCGCGACGTTCTAAATGGTGAGCATTTCCGGCGCATGAAAGACGGCGCCATTCTGGCCAACGCCGGCCACTTTGATGTCGAGATCAATAAGCCCGAGCTGGCAGGGGCCGCCGTTTCCCGCCGGCTCGTCCGGCAGAATATCGAAGAGTTCAGCCTGCCGGACGGGCGGCGCATTTACCTTCTGGGCGAAGGGCGGCTGGTGAACCTGGCTGCCGGGGATGGTCATCCCGCGGAGATCATGGACATGTCCTTTGCCCTCCAGGCTCTGTCAGCCCGTTACATCTGGGAGCACAAAGGACGCCTGGAAACCCGGGTGCACCTGGTACCTGCAGAGCTGGACCGGCAGGTGGCCGAGCTCAAACTTTCCTCACTTGGTGTTGAAATCGACCGGTTGACGCCTGAACAGGAAGCCTATATCCGGAGCTGGCAGGGCGAATGATCGTTTTGAGGATTGTCCGGTTGGGGGAGGACTCGGTTTTATGACAGTGGCAGCGGAAAAATATAAAGAACAGGTGTACAGGATGGCCCTGCGCATGGCCACCAGCGGTCTGGTGACCGGTACCTGGGGCAATCTTTCCGCCCGGGTTCCCAGGGAAGATCTGGTGGTAATCACGCCGAGCGGTCTACCATATTCAAAGCTGCAGGTCCGGGACATGGTGGTTATGGACATGAGTGGCCGGGTTGTGGAGGGGGAACAACGCCCCTCCACGGAATTCCAGCTGCATCTGGCCATTTACCGCGACATCAGATGAACGTCAAAAATCAGCCTGCTGTGCGGCCTAAGAGCAGCCACCAC
>NZ_JBNATZ010000193.1:0-4784 GCF_049701015.1 Desulfofundulus sp. | reverse complement strand
CTTCCTGGGCCAGCTTTTTATTCAAAGAAGGCAGCCGTTCGGTCATATCCTTGTGCACGGTACTTTTGCTCACCCGAAACACCTGCGCGGCACGGCGCACTGTGGCCCTGGTCTCCAGGATATAGGCGCAAATGTCCAGCACCCTTTTCTGGATGTATTCCTGCATTGCCCTACCTCCCCGGCTTGGTACCTGATAAAAATATATGCGCCGGGAGCGGGGAAATTGCCTAAAACCCGCACCGTGCCGGGGTGCTGCAGCAGGAGATGCTCAAGTTGTTACCGGTGTATGTTTTCCACCAGGTAATCGGCCGGGTTCCGCGCGACACCGTTTTTAAGGAGGGTGAATTCCAGCACTTTGCCCGACCGGGGCAGGGTACCCAGGGGAGCGCGGGCTGCCACGCTCTGACCGGTCTTCACCCGCACTTCCCCCAAACCCCTGTAGACGGTCTGCCAGCCGGAACCGTGGTCGATGATAACGGTATAACTCACAGGGACCGGGTTGCCGGAAGCACCATTGGCATTTGCCTGCCCGGGCTCCTCGAGAGCCGGCCCCGGCCGAACGGCCCCGACTTTCCCGGGAGCCGCCGCTGTTACCAGGGCTCCGGTAGCGGCGCTGAAAGCCACGGACCGGTTGAACCGAAAATCACCGTAGAGCTCGGAATAGCCGCTCCCGTAAGGCTGGACAATCCGGCCGTCCACCGGGGCGCAGATCTTGAATCCGCTGCTGGCATTCACAGCCAGTTCTTGCACATCAGATGGTTGAATTGTTTTTAAAGGCCGGGAGTGCACCACCTGCACCCCATGTTCCAAATCCCGTGCCGGCACCGTGGCCGGAGACCTCCCCGAGAGCGGCCACGTGCCGAGCACGGCCCAGATGATAAACGCTATCAGGGAAATCACCGTGGACCCAATCACCGCATAACGGAGCCAGCTTCCCAGCAGCCACCGGCGCAACCACCGGCGGTATTTTTCTACCGGGTCCTGGCCGGAAAGACGTTTACCAAACGGCCACAATACAATCACTCCCGAAAAAAGAGCTTTTTTAGTATTGTGACCATCCGGTTCTCAATTTATTCGGGTGATCTCGACCCCGGTGTAATAATGCTTCAATATACGGTCAAAAGTATACCCGTGTTCGGCCAGTCCCTTCGCCCCGTACTGGCACATGCCCACGGCATGGCCGTACCCGCGGGTGGTAATCTCCACCTGATCTCCCTTCAATTGCATGGTGAAGTCGGTGGAGCGCAGTCCCAGCAGGTCCCGGACCACCACGGCCGTCATTTTCTTTTCCCCAATGCGGACCGTTTTGGGGCGGCCTGTGGGAGTCCGTTCCAGTACCTCAACCACATTACCTGCACCATGGCCGCCGGCAGTCACCGGCAGGGCTTCCAGGTGCACGCCCAGGGCCCGGTCCACCCGGGCCAGCGGCAGGCTCACCGTACGCACGGGTTCCGGGTCTTCGTCATACGGGCAGGGCACTCCCACCAGGTATGGTACATCGACAGCCCACACGGCGGACGCGCTTTCCGTGCCGCGACCGCCACAGGAGGCATGATAGGCGGGGTCGATGAGCTGCCCCTTGTAAGTTATAACCAGCCCCCGGGTTTCATCGACAGCTCTTTTTATCTTGTAGTAGTACTCGTAATAACGGAGGGTCCCCCACCGCCGGCGCATCTCGTCCCTGGAAATCCAGGCCTGGCCGTGGGTATGGTCGTCGCAGATGTCGGCCCCCGGGTGGTCGTTATTTATCACGCCACCGGCGACCAGCCGGTGCACAATAAAGGTGCGGGCGGCCACGGCCTGGGCTTTCAGGGCTTCCAGGGGGAAGGAGGCCGGCATCTCGGCAGCCACCACCCCCGTAACGTACTCTTCCAGGGGGAGTTCTATGATCCGCCCGGTGCTGTGCAGATAAAGGCGCACCCGCGTTTCCCTCTCCTGTATCCTGACAGGAGAAAGGTAATTCACCAGCACGGGCAAGCCCATGGTAAGCGATAACACCAGGCAGATCAGGCCCAGCAGCAGCCTGCGCACCATTACACCCCCTTGTCCCTTGAATTTTCAGCACGCCGTCCCTACTGGAAATTTATATGCTCCAGTTACAACGGACATGCCTTCACGTCCCATGTACCCGGCTGACCTTTGCTCCCAGGGACTGCAGTTTCTCCACCAGGGAATCATAACCGCGGTCGATGTGCTCGACATTGGTGATTTCCGTCTCGCCTTCCGCCGCCAGGCCGGCCAGGACCAGCGCCGCCCCGGCCCGCAGGTCGGTAGCAACCACCCGTGCCCCGGTAAGCCGGCGGACCCCGTAAACCACTGCCGTACGCCCTGCAACCTTAATCCGCGCGCCCATGCGCTTTAATTCGTTCACATGCATGAACCGATTTTCGAAAACAGTTTCCGTAATAACGCTGGTCCCACGGGCCAGGGTCATCATGGCCATGAACGGGGGCTGCATATCCGTGGGAAAACCGGGATAGGGCAGGGTTTTTATATCCACCGCCCGGAACTGACCGGTCCCGGTCACCCGGATGCTGTTCTCCCCTTCCTCCACCTGCACCCCCGCTTCCCTCAGCTTCGCAATGACCGGCTTGACGTGATCGCAGATCACGTTTTCCACCACCACTTCTCCACCGGCCATGGCTGCAGCCGCCAGGAAGGTTCCCGCTTCAATGCGGTCGGGGATCACGCTGTAGCTGGTGCCCTCAAGGTAACCGACCCCTTCAATGCGGATGACCCTGGTACCTGCACCTTTGATCCTGGCCCCCATGGCATTTAAGAAGTTCGCAAGGTCCACCACTTCCGGTTCTTCCGCCGCATTTTCAATAACCGTAAGGCCCCGGGCCAGGCACGCCGCCATCATTATATTTTCCGTGGCTCCCACGCTGGGAAAGTCCAGGTAAATGCGGTTACCCTCCAGGCCCGGAGTATGCGCTTCAATATACCCCTTGCTCTGGGTTATCCTGGCTCCCAGGAGGCTGAAGCCTTTCAGGTGAAGGTCGATGGGACGGCTCCCGATGGCGCAGCCGCCGGGCATGGAGATGCGTACGCTGCCGCTGCGTGCCAGAACCGGCCCCATGGCCAGGAAGGAGGCCCTCATCCGCCGCACCAGTTCGTAAGGTGCTTCGCCAGTGAACTGAGAAGGGGGGTGGATGAAAAGAGCCCCGTCCCGGCGTTCAACCCTGGCGCCCAGGTGTTCTATGAGCTCACAGGCAATTTTAACGTCGGCCAGGTCCGGCACATCTTCGAGCCTGCTGGTACTCTCTGCCAGCAGAGAGGCCAGCATAACCGGCAGTACGGCATTTTTGGCCGCACTTACCTTCACCGTACCCTTGAGCGGCCGCCCACCCTGCACAACTACCAGTTGCATGGCGTCACCTCACATGGCCCGTTTATACCCAATTGTTGCCCAAAAGTTTCCTCTTCATACCAGGGATTGGCTGTCATCCCCAAATTGCTGACCCGAAATAACAGGAAACGCCGGCCCCCGGCCTGGATCACCCGATAGATAAAAAAATAAGAGGTGGCAGAACCATCTGCCACCTTGAACCAGGGCGTTTTTACATGGACCTGGCGCATGTTTTCCCACAAGGATTTCTAGCTATAATAGCCGGGGCGTGGGTCGTCCCCCGCCAGCCCGCATAACAGCCGGATAAACCAGGGTTTACCCGGGACGAACCCGGGCACCACAGCGTCTGTGTACCCGGCCCCTGCCATGGCGTTCCTTGAGGGACACACCAGCCCTCTTCCTTATTTTGCGCGTATCTCCTCACGATACGGCCTTCAGCCGCGCCAGGGCCCGTTTCAGGGCCAGCTCGGCTCTGACAACGTCAACGTCCGGCGTCCTGGCAGCCAGCCGCTGCTCGGCCCTCGCTTTGGCCGCTTCGGCCCGCTCCCGGTCGATCTCGTCGTCCCGCTCTGCGGTACGGGCCAGGACGGTTACCCGGCTGTTCCGCACCTCAACAAATCCCCCGCTGATCGCCACCTTGAAAGTCCTGTTCTCCTCCTGGACCTTCATCACACCGATCTTAAGGGCGCTTACCAGGGGGGCGTGATCCGGCAGGAAGCCCAGCTCGCCTTCCACGCCCGGCACCACCACAAAGCGGACATCGCCGCTGTAAACTTTGCGCTCGGGAGTGACAATTTCCAGGCGTTGGGTTTTTTCCGCCATTTTACGCACTTCCCTCTGCTAAGCTTTTCGCCTTGGCCACCGCGTCGTCGATGGTACCCACCATGTAGAAAGCTTCTTCAGGCAGGTCGTCGTGCTTGCCGTCCAGGATTTCCTTGAAACCGCGGATGGTTTCCTTGAGCGGTACGTATACGCCCGGCCGGCCGGTGAACTGCTCGGCCACATGGAACGGCTGGGACAGGAAACGCTGCAGCTTCCGGGCCCGGGCCACGATCAGTTTGTCCTCGTCGGACAGTTCTTCCATACCCAGGATGGCGATGATATCCTGCAGTTCCTTGTAGCGCTGCAGAACTTTCTGCACGCCCCGGGCCACCTCGTAGTGCTCGTGGCCGACCACGTTGGGGTCCAGGATGCGGGAGGTGGAGTCCAGCGGGTCCACAGCCGGATAAATACCCAGCTCGGCAATCTGCCGGGACAGCACCACGGTGGCATCCAGGTGGGCAAACGTGGTGGCCGGTGCCGGGTCGGTCAGGTCGTCGGCAGGCACGTATACGGCCTGCACCGAAGTAACCGAACCCTTCATCGTGGAAGTAATCCGCTCCTGCAGCTGGCCCATTTCCGTGGCCAGGGTGGGCTGGTAACCCACGGCCGAGGG
>NZ_JBNATZ010000192.1:0-4793 GCF_049701015.1 Desulfofundulus sp. | reverse complement strand
GGGAAGTGGCCCGGGCGTCGGTGGAAACGGTGGCTGAGAACATTGTCGATGGCTTTGTATCCCCCCTCTTTTACGCACTGATTGGCGGGGCCCCCCTGGCCATGGCCTACCGGGCGGTGAATACCCTTGACTCCATGGTGGGCTACCGCAACGACCTGTACCGGGACCTGGGTTGGGCGCCGGCCCGCCTGGACGACGTGGCCAATTATATCCCGGCCCGCTGGGCGGGGCTCTTACTGGTGGCCGCGGCCTGGCTCTCCGGACGCAGGGCTAAAGAGGCGTGGCAGGCCATAAAAAAAGATGCCCGGAGTCACCCCAGCCCCAACAGCGGTATTCCCGAGGCGGCTGTGGCCGGCGCTCTGGGGATACGACTGGGGGGAATGAACTACTATGGCGGGGTTCCCTCTTTCCGGGCCTACTTAAACGAATCCGGTCAACCGCCGCAGGTCGAACATATCAGGCAGGCGGTGGACATGCTCTACCTTACCGCCGTCCTGGCGGTATTGAGCGGTTTGGTGGTGAAGCTGGCCTTTTTCTCCTGAAAAACGGCGTTGCCTGGGTAAGCGACTTTGCGTAGCCGGAGCTATCGGTACGGAGCAGCAGGGGTGAGTGCAGGAACACCCGTTGTGGAAATGTGCAGTTACAAGCAAGGAGGCAGGCTCTTTTGAACATACCGCGCCTTTTAATTGCCGCCACCCACAGTGGTGCCGGTAAAACCACCCTGGCTACAGCCCTCATGGCTGCCTTTACCAGAGCGGGTTTTACTGTCCAGCCGTTCAAGGTGGGCCCTGATTATATTGATCCCGGTTATCATACTGCGGCTACCGGACGGATTTCCCGCAACCTGGATACCTTCTTTCTGGGGGCGTCCGGAGTACGTGAGGTGTTCGCCCGCGCTGCTTCCGGGGCGGACCTCTGTATAATTGAAGGGGTTATGGGTCTTTACGACGGTAAGGGGGCTACGGAGCGGGGTAGCTCGGCGGAGGTGGCTAAAACTCTCGAGGCACCGGTTGTGCTGGTGGTGGATGTCCGGTCCATGTCGCGCAGTGCGGCCGCCCTGGTCCTGGGCTACCGGCTTTTTGATCCCCGTGTTCGCCTGGCCGGGGTTCTGCTGAACAGGGTGGGCAGTGCCCGGCATTATGCCATGCTGAAGGAGGCCATTGAAAATCAGGCGGGTGTCCCCGTGCTGGGCTGGGTGGGCCGGCGTCAGGAGATATCCCTCCCTCACAGGCACCTGGGTCTGTTGCCGGCAGTGGAGAAGAACGAACTCTTAGACCATCTCGAGCAGCTTGTAGCGGTCCTTGAAGAAGGGGTGGACCTTTTCCGCCTGCTGGAGATAGCCCGGCAGGCACCGCCGCTTGCCGAAATCCCCGGGAAGATCTTTCCGGCCACACCCCTCCCCCCCAGGGTGCGCCTGGGGGTGGTAAAGGACGCCGCCTTTAATTTTTACTACCAGGATGGGCTGGATCTCCTGAGCGCCCTGGGGGCGGAGATCGTGTTTATCAGCGCTCTTTCCGATCCGGCCCTGCCACCGGACATTGATGGCCTTTACATTGGCGGTGGTTTTCCAGAGATGTTTTTAAAAAACCTGGCGGCCAATAAAGGTTTTCTTGAGAGTCTGCGCCGGGCCTTTCAGCAGGGTATGCCCGTATATGCTGAATGCGGCGGGTTGATGTATCTCTGCCGGGTTATCTGTGATTTCGAGGGCAGGGAGTATTCCATGGTGGGCTTGTTACCGGGAATTTGTCGCATGCATGCCCGTCGTATAGCTCTGGGATATTGTGAAGCCCGGGTACTTGCTGATAATATCCTGGCTCCTGCCGGAACCAGGCTGGTGGGCCACGAATTTCACTATTCCTCGATAGAAGGTATCCCCCCGGATTTCAGGCGGGCATACGTGCTCTACCGGGGAGGGGAAAAAGAAGGGTTGCCGGATGGCTACGTAAGTGGCAACTTGCTGGCCTCCTACCTGCACCTGCACTTTGCCGCCTGTCCGGATGTCGCCCGCCGGTTCATTGACCGCTGCGAACACTATAAAAGGCAAAGAAGAGTGGTGGGATGATGCTGAAAACCATGGCTATGTCCCTGCAATTCTTGACCCGCTTTTACGTTTACCGGGGTGAATTCGATGAGCGTGCCTACGGGCGGGCCCCATTGTTTTTCCCGCTTGTAGGCCTCTTCCTGGGCGCAGCCTGGGCGGTGCTTTATCTACTCCTGTACCGTTTTTTTGCGCCGGCAGTTACCGCTGCTCTTCTGGTGCTGGGCATGGTTGTTTTTACCGGGGGGCTACACCTGGACGGTTTTATGGATACCATGGACGGTATTTTCAGCGGCCGGCCAAGAGAGAAAATGCTGGAAATTATGCGGGACAGCCGGGTGGGTGCCTTTGGCGTGCTGGGCCTGGCATGTTTATTGCTATTGAAGTTTGCGCTGCTTTTAAGCCTACCCCGGGAGGTTCTACCCCGCCTGCTTTTAATTATCCCGGCCCTCAGCCGATGGGGGATGGTCTACGCTATCGCCCGCTTTCCCTATGCCCGGCCGCAGGGTCTCGGCCTTTTGCAGGTCCGCCATACCCGGGGGCGGGAGCTGGCTGTAGCCTCCCTTTTTGCCCTGGGGGCTGGTGTCCTGGGAGGGCCTCTGGGTCTGGTTATGCTGGTCTTTTCTTTCGTGGTGGTTCACCTGCTTGGTAGATATCTCACCTGGAAGTTAGGGGGGCTCACCGGAGATACTTATGGAGCTATCAATGAAATTCTGGAGGTTTTTTTACTGCTGATAGCATATCCTTTGCTTAATTACCTTCCAGTCACTTTATGATAAGAGGGGTGCAAATGATGAGCCTCGATGATAAAATAGAAAGAGATTACCAGTCCATACCCCCCCATGGTGGGAACCTGGTACGGGCGGCCATGGAATATGGGCTTGCACCACAGGACTTTTTAGATTTCAGTGCCAACATCAATCCTCTTGGTCCCAGCCCGTCAGTGGTGGAAGCCATTAAGGATAACCTGTGGCAAATCTGCCATTACCCGGATCCTGACTGCCGGAGTTTAAAAAGTGCCCTGGCAGAGCACCTCGGCGTTGATGGCCGGTACCTGCTGGTGGGGAACGGTGTCAGCGAGTTAATCTATCTGCTGGCCCGTGTTTTTTCCTTCCGCCGGGCGCTTATCCCTGCTCCTACCTTTAGTGAATACGCTCAAGCCGTGAAGGCTGCGGGAGGAGAGGTTAGTTACGTCTTTATGGACTCATCCCTGGACTTTCCTTTCCCCCTGGATGATGTATTGAGGCGAATACCGGTTGTGGACGTTATTTTTTTATGCAACCCCAACAATCCCACCGGGGGGCTGATTTCGCACCGCGAACTCCAACTTTTGCTGGAAGCGGCGGCCGCGTATCAGGTTATGGTGATTGTTGATGAGGCTTTTATGGACTTTGTACCCGATCCGCAGTCTTATTCACTGCTTTCCCTGGCCGGCCGGCACCAAAATCTGGTTCTGCTTTATTCTTTAACCAAGATTCTGGCCATTCCAGGTTTGCGTCTGGGGGTGCTCGCAGCACGTCCTGATATCGTTGGTGCTCTTGGCGGATCCAGAGACCCCTGGAGCGTAAATGCCCTCGCCCAGGTGGCGGGAGTGGCCGGGCTGAAGGACAGGGAATATATCAAAGCCACCCGGGAGATGGTCACCCGGGAGCGTGAGTTCCTGTTCCGGGAACTTTCTTCTCTGCCCGGCCTGCGTCCTCTACCCGGCGCAGCCAACTTCATCCTGGTAGATATAAGTGGTACTCAATATGCAGCTGGGGAACTGGTCCGTCGGCTTGGGTACCGGGGTGTCCTTGTGCGCAACTGCGCTAATTTCCCCGGTCTGTCGGAAGGGTACATTCGCGTTGCTGTGAAAAGGCGTGAGGATAATTTGCGCCTCCTGGAAGCATTGCGTGAGGTGCTCGGGGGTACGTCGCACCAACAGAAATAAAAGGGCGGGGGGGGGTCGCTCCTTAAGGACTGGCTGCGCCGGCACTACCAGGGGTTCCGGGATGGTCCGGTGCTTTGTTCGGGCCGTAGTACGGAGCACTGGAGGGGTAACTGTCGTTGCGGTTGGTCGGGTGACAGTATTCAGGGGAGAGAAAGCAATGAGCTGTCGTATTTATCTGGTCAGACACGGTGAAACAATCTGGAACGCACAATTCAGATTCCAGGGTCACAGTGATATCGCCCTTTCCCCGCGCGGCCTCGAGCAGGCCCGGGCCTTGGCCGCGCGTCTGAGTGGGGAAAGTTTTACTGCTTTTTACTCCAGCGACCTTCAGCGGGCTTTGGATACGGCTCGCATTCTGGCGGAGCCCCACGGGTTGCCTGTCGTCACACTGAAGGCTCTGCGGGAAATTAATTTTGGCGTCTGGGAAGGGTTGACGGTGGCGGAAATTCAAAACAGCTATGCACGGGAGCTTCAAGAATGGTGGCAAAATCCTCTGCATACACGCATTCCCGGGGGTGAAACCCTGGCTGAAGTTGCGGACAGGGTGACCGGCGGGGTGAGGGAAATAGTGGAAAGGCACTCTGACGGTCAGGTAGTGGTTGTCTGCCATGGAGGTTGTATCCGGACGCTGGTGGGATCGGTTTTGGGGATGGATCTGAATCAATACTGGCGCCTGGGAGTGAATAATGCCTGCCTTTCCATCCTGGAGTTCTATTCCTGGGAGAAAGGGATATTGACACTCTTTAATGATTGCAGTCACCTGGAAAAGGGGGAACTTTAGTTGACCCTTCCTGGAAATCCCTTTTCCCGGCGCCTGGGTGTTTC
>NZ_JBNATZ010000191.1:1652-4848 GCF_049701015.1 Desulfofundulus sp. | reverse complement strand
GAAAGAAGAGTTCAGGGCATTAGCCCAGAAGGCACAATCCGTAGCCTTTGAGCTGAGAGGGTGAGCGCGGCGCTGCTGGTCCACCTGGCTGACTACGTTGCCAGCCGGGAGTGGGTGTCGGGGGAAGTCCTGGCGTTTGCGCCCGAGCCCGGGTCTTAAGCTGTTCGGCGAGAAGGAAGTGTTTTGGCGAGGAGGGGATGTTTTGTGGAAAAGAAGTTTTCGTTTTCCGCCTACCTGAACGGACTGGTCGAAAAGCGCGGCTTATCCATACGTTCTGTGGCTAAGTCTGCTGGTGTAAGTTTTTCCCACCTGTCGCGTATTCTAAGAGACCCGTCTACACCTACTCCTAAGATCCGCTTCCTGGACGCACTGCCTCCTGTGCTGAACGTGCCGTTCTCTACTTTCCTGTTTTATGCCGGGCAGTTTCTGCCGGAAGCAGGTCCCCGGTCAGGTGAAAATTGTAAACGACCAAAACTGACACCTAAACATCTTTTGAGCTACCTGGAGACAATCAGTCGCGAAGACATTATGCTGTTTTTAAATTCTGCCGCTTCTGAAGACAAATTACGAAACTTTTTACATCTAGACGGCAAATTTCTAAAAACTTTATCTCCAGAAGCTGAATTAACGTTTGCAGATGCAATTATTAATCATATCAACTCTGTTTTGAGCGCGAAGAAATTTGATAGTTTAACCACAATGGACATCCTGGTTTACTTTTCTGAGCTTGTAGAGCACGATTTGGACGAAATTCTTTTTATGTTTGACTTGATCCCGTCAAAGTTCTACTCGCACGATCACTCTCCCAACTTTGCGACGAAACTGGATCGCTTGAGCGAATGGCTTGATTACGTCGTGTGCTCACTCAACGGGAAACAGGGTTCGGTTTCTGATTCCACAAACGCGGCGACAGAAACATCCCCTGCTGCTCTTTGGGTACTTTACTTCGATAAAGAAAAAGAGCGAGACTACTGGAAGACAAGAGAAAATACTTCTGCGGATGCAGAGTATCTTCCCTATGATTTAAAAATCGCAAGCATGGGCGAAACGGCTCAAATTTCCATTACTTTACCGGCTGGCATCGCTTTGTCCCTGTTGCCAGAACTTGCGGCGATGATCCGGAGGGTTGCTGATGCGTACAGCGCGCGGTGATCTGTGGCGGCTTGCGATCGGTAAGGTGCTGGTGATCACCACCAACGGCTCGCTTAACAAGCGCGGCGAGTGCGTCATGGGGAGGGGGATAGCCAGGGAGGCAAAAGAGCGGTTCCCGGAGCTGCCCGGGGTACTGGGGGACCGTATCAAGCAGCAGGGGAACCGCTGTTTTACGCTCGGGAAGTGGGGCGATTACATACTGGTATCTTTCCCTGTAAAGCACCGCTGGTACGAGAAAGCCGACCCGGGACTAATCCGGAGATCGGCCTTGGAACTGGTGGAGATAGCCGGCACTTGCGGTTTCGAGGAGGTCTACATGCCGCGGCCGGGCTGCGGGAACGGCCGCCTGTCGTGGGAGGGTGAGGTGGAACCCCTGCTGCGGGGCGTCCTCGACGACCGGTTTGTGGTATGCACGTGGGACTGAAAAAACGAAAGGAGCGAAGATGGTTGTGTACTTCCCGATATTAAGTGCTTTGAAACACCGTCAGGTCGACGAGTCTTTATGCGGCAGGTTGGACACCTGGTTGGGGACCAGGCGTCCGGCGGTAAGGAAGCATTTAAGCCCGCTCCAGTTCAGTTTGGACAGCGGTATTGATGAGGAAACGGCAACTCACCTGTTTGCGCTGTGTACGGACATCGGTTTGCTGAGGACGAGATATACAGTTGAATGCCCGGGCTGCAGTTCCATCCTGGGCAACTATTACTCTCCGGGCGAGATACCAGAATCCATGTACTGTCCCGAGTGCGGGTCAAACGTCCTGGTGGGCAGCGGAGACGTCGCGGTCTGGTTTGAACTGCTGCGGGAACCCGAGCGGTTCTGACCGCCGCCAGGTTAAAAAACGAAAGGAGCGCGAGAAAATGGCGAAGCGGAGTGAGCTCAAGGAAGGCATGTACGTGCGGATGAACCCCGAATTGGATCCAAACAGTTACTGGAGTCGTTTAATTGCGGGCCGCTATCTTTACCTCTACAAAGTAGCCGAGGAGCCCGACGACGCCGGAATATGGAGTCCATGTGTTGGAAGTGTTCTTTATTGGCCGGTAGGGTACATGAAGTCGGTTGACAATGAGGACATGATACTTATTTCTGAAGCCGAACAGGAAAGGATTAAATACATTTTACAGCACAAACATGAGTTTGGAGAGCTGTTCAGGACGGGCCGCAAGCTGGAGCGTGCTATAGAAGCGCTGGACGATTACCTCAGAGAGAACTGCGAAGAGCACGTCGACCTGTGGGACGTAATGGACGCCGAAGACCTGGCCGACAAAGTCAGGTGGGCAATGAGCGATGAAGCTGAAGGGGACGAGATAGGAGAAGTCGTCAGCGAAGCGGTCGAGATGTGGGGAGAGATTGAGAAGTTACTGGGAGAGCTGGACCGCCTGGAAGATAAGTACGTGCGTGGCTGGGTCCGGCGGCAGGGACCGGCAGGTAGAGAGGAAGTTGTCGTAACGGAGACGCCGGGGTACCGGCTGCTGAACCAGATCATAGCCGACTTTGCGGCGCTGAGGGAGAACTGGACGGAGGAGCTGGGCAGCGGCTACCCGTTCAGCGAGGACCTTGACGAGCTGATAGTCAGGCTGGTGATGTGGCGGGACAGCGTCCGCGGTACAGGTCTGAAAGCGGGGAGGGGGCTGCCGTGCGGCAGTTGACGGTCTTTGACATCCTGCCGGATAATACCGGTCAACCCTCTGGCGGGAAAAGAAGAAAACGCAGACCTCTCAAAGAGGAGTACGACGAGTGCGTGGCTGCTCTGAAAGAGCGTTTTGACCGGCACGCTGAAATCCTGGCCAGGGGGACGGCTGATCCTTTCTACCCGGACGGGGTCAACGCCAACCTGGTCAGGAACCACATTCTCTACTACAGGAAGCGGCTGGAGGAGATATGCAGTCAGACGTTTTTGGCACTGCCGGAAATATACTTCCGCCCGGTCCCCGAGCCGGTGAGTGAGGACTGCATGGCGCCGGGTTCCCGGGCGGCAAAGCTGCGCAGGACCTCAATAGAGGGGGATTAACCGCCACTGTCAGGCGGCCAGACCCGCCTGTTTTT
>NZ_JBNATZ010000191.1:0-1552 GCF_049701015.1 Desulfofundulus sp. | reverse complement strand
GTCTGTGGGAAGTCCCGGGGCCGTGCGGGCTGCTGGTCCGCTACACAGGTGTGAGCGGGGAGTCGGAGTTCGCGGGGGTCGTCCTCTTAGAAGCCCTGGACAGCCCTGAGAGGGTGGTCCACGGGTATTTCGAGGACTTTTTCGCTCGGGGGACGGTTTTCGAGGACGGGGTATATTACTCTGCTGACGGGACGGAAGCTGTCAGGGTTAACGGTTGGGAAGTCGTCCCGCCCGAGGACTACAGGGTGCTCAGAAAGTACCTCTAGTTCCGGCGTCAGGGCTTTTCAGGGGCCGGTCTCCGGACCGGCTCCTCCACCGTTTACCAGAAGTCGCGCGAAAACTTTACAGAGGGGGGACGTTTTGTGAAATTCACTGTGTCCAAAGAAACTCTTGAGAGCGCCCTTTTCGCGGCACACCGCGCGGTCAAGCCCAACAGCCCGCTGGGTGTCCTCCGAGGGGTCCACATGGTGATCAGGGGCGACCGTCTGGAGGTGGTCGGGACGGACGCCGAGCTGACCATCCGTTACACTGCTGGAGTCGAGGTCGCGTCTGAGGGCGAAGTGACAGTAAACGCCGGGATTTACGACCTGGTGAAACGGCTGCCGGATGGTCCCGTGGAGGTCGAGCTGGCGGAGGGCGGGCTGCTGCTGAGGTATGGTGGCAGCGAGGCCAGGGTGAGCGTGTACGAGGGCGAGTTCCCGCTGCTGCCGGCGGTCAGCGGCGGCGTGGGCATTGAGGTCAGCGCCGGGGAGTTTTTGAACGCGGTCAACCGGGTCTATTTCGCTTGCTACAAGGGTATGTGCAGTCCCATTTTGACCGGGGTGCTGTTCAGGGTCACGCCGTTCAACCTGGAGCTGGTGGCGAGCGACGGGGTCCGCATAAACTGGGCGTGCCTGCCGGTGAGCGGCGGGGGCGGTGCCGAGGCGGTAGTGCCGCAGGCCGCGCTGCAGGAGGCGCTGAAGGTGCTGGGCGGCGACAGGGTGGCGGTGAACGTCCAGGACAACCTGGTAGTTTTCCGCAGCGGGCCGGTGGAGGTGTTTTCCCGTACGATTGCCGGGAGGTACCCGGACTACATGTCCTGCGTGCCGGAGGGTTTCAGCGCGCGGGTGCGGGTGAGCGTGAGGGACCTGCTGGAGACGCTAGGCAGGGCCGCGGTGATCGTCGACAGCCGGAACGTCTCGAAGGTCAGGGTTGACGTCAGCGGCGGGAAGATGACCGTATCCGCATCCGGGGTGGGGGGCAGCGTGACCGAGACCCTGGAAGTGTGTCACGAAGGGGAGCCGGTCACGATGTTTTTCCAGACCCGCTACCTGGCGGAGGCCGTGCGGGTGGTCGGGGAGGAAGAGGCGGAGGTCGGCTTTGTCACGGACGCGCCCGCGGTGAAAGTGGCGAGCGGGGACGGCACGTACTTTTCGGTACTCCGCCCGCTGGTCAGGGAGGCCGCGGAGGCGGCAGCGTAGCAGGAGCAGGCCGGGGCATCCTGCCCCGGCTTTTCTGCTCGTGCGCCCGGCATGGGCGTTAACTTGGTGGTGAAAGTCCACTGCAGGCGAGG
>NZ_JBNATZ010000190.1:0-4862 GCF_049701015.1 Desulfofundulus sp. | reverse complement strand
TTAAAAATGCGGGGCCCAGGCGACCAGAGGTAGTTCGAAGATGTGGGCAAAGTCGCCGTTCACCGGGCGTACTCTTACGGTAAAGCCCACGGTGCCCTGGGGCAAAATGAGATTACCTCTGTAAAGGTATGTACCTTCGGGTGTCTGCCCCTCCATGGTCATGGTTGTTTTATTTATGTTGCATAAATGCCCGTTGGAATTTATCATACAAAACGCACCGGGCATGTGATCAAAGCCACTGGAAGGCTTCCCGTCCACCCTGCCGTAGACAATTTCCACGGTAACGTCCTCCGGCGAAAGGGATCCCAGCTGCACCACGGCTTCGACCGGCAGCGGTTCCCCAGCTCCCATGTCCCGGGTGTCTCCGGCCTTCACGGATTTAACAGCCACCTGTGTCCAGCTCCCCTTGAGCTTTTCTTTGAAGGCGGCTAAATGTCGTGCGGGTTCGTAGTTGTTGCGGCTGAAGTGCAGGTTTCGCTCAATGGCCGGTACATAAAACCGCTGGCAGTATTCTTTGACCATTCGTTCCGTGTTAAAAAGGGGCGGGATGGTTTGCAGGGACCGTTTCATCAGCTCTACCCAGGCCCGGGGGATTCCTTTCTGGTCCCGGTCGTAATACATGGGGATAATGGTCTCTTCCAGCAGCGCAAAGAGCGAGTAGGCATCATCCCGGTCCTGGGTTTCTTCATCGTGGTACTCTCTCGTTTCCCCCATGGCAAAACCGTTTTCTCCATTGTAGGCTTCGGGCCACCAGCCGTCAAGGATGCTGCAATGAATCACACCGTTTACGGCTGCTTTCTGGCCGCTGGTACCACTGGCCTCCAGGGGACGGCGGGGGGTGTTCAGCCATACGTCCACCCCTTGCAGCAGCGAACGGGCAAGGGCGATGTCGTAGTCCTCAAGGAGAACCACCCGCCCTTTAAACGGTTCCTGGTTGGTAAGTTCGTAGATTTGTTTTATTATCTCCTGCCCCAGGCGATCTGCCGGGTGAGCCTTCCCGGCGAAGATGATCTGGACCGGGCGTACCGGGTCACTTACCAGCCGTGCCAGGCGCTCCCTGTCTCGCAGCAGCAGGCCGGCTCTTTTATAGGTGGCAAAACGGCGGGCAAAGCCAATGGTCAGTATTCTGGGGTCCAGGTATTGCTCCACTTCCCGGATGCGCAGTGCCGGTTCCAGGTTGCGCAGGCGCTGGCCCCGCAGGTTGTCCCGGGCGATGCGGATCATTTTTTCTTTTAACCGGCAGTGTATTTCCCACAGTTCTTCAGCCGGGATGGCCGAAACTTGTTCCCAGGTCTGCTGGTGGCAGCAGTTCTGCCGCCAGTCGGCTTCCAGGTAACGGTCGAACAATTCCTGCAATTCCGGGGCGAGCCAGCTACCGATGTGCACTCCGTTGGTGATGGAGGAGATGGGAATCTCTTCCATGGGTATGCCAGGATAAAAGCGGCGGAACATTTGCCTGGTCACCTGGCCGTGCAGCTTGCTCACCCCGTTGCAGTAGCTGGAGAGACGCAAGGCCAGGAGGGTCATGTTGAACACCTTTTGTTCGTCATCCCACCCAAGGGCCAGGAACTCTTCCCGCTGCATGTTCAGCTGGCTGTATAGATGATTAAAATACTTGTCAATCATCTCGGCGCTGAAGACATCGTGTCCGGCCGGAACGGGGGTATGGGTGGTGAACAGGGTGCCCGCACGCACCGCCTCTACAGCGGCGTTTACCGGTACCCCCGCCTGTACAAGCTCGCGGATCCTTTCGATAAGCAGGAAGGCAGCGTGGCCTTCGTTGATGTGCCAGGCCAGGGGGTGAATGTTCAGGGCTCGAAGTACCCGCACGCCGCCGATACCGAGCAGGATTTCCTGGCAGATGCGCGTTTCCCGGTCGCCACCATAGAGCTGACCGGTTAAAGCCCTGTCGGTCATGTTATTTCTGGTCACATCGGCATCCAGGAGGTAAATGGGCACCCGGCCCACCTGCATCTTCCATATTTTGAGGTATACGGTCCTGCCGGGGAGTTCCACGGGGACATACAGTGTGCTACCGTCGGGATGGGTGACAGGGGTGATGGGCATCTGGTGAAAATTCAAGCTGGGGTAATGGGCTTCCTGCCACCCTTCGCGGTTAAGGCGCTGGGTAAAATAGCCATTTTTGTATAAGAGGCCGACTCCTGCAAAGGGAAGGCCCAGGTCGCTGGCCGACTTGCAGTGATCCCCTGCCAGCAATCCCAGCCCGCCGGAGTATGTGGGGTGGGATTCATGAACACCAAACTCGGCGGAGAAGTAGGCAACGACGTGGTTGTTGTGCCCGGGGTATTGACGGTTAAACCAGGTTTCGGAAGTCATGTAACGGTCCAGGTCTTCCATTACCTGGTTGTAAAGCAAAAGGAAAGATTCGCTTTTAGCCACCTTCTCCAGCTGTTCCTGGCTGACATTGAGCAGGAAACAGATGGGATTATGCTTGACTTCCTCCCAGAGGGAACTGTTGATGCGCCGGAAAAGTTCCTGTGCGTGCTGGTTCCAGCTGAACCACAGGTTGCGTGCCAGCTCTCCCAGGCGGGATATCTTTTCCGGCAGCCTGGGGCCTACGGTAACCGTACGGATGAAGTACATGCTTTAATTACCTCCTCTTTTTCATGTGCCTGCCGGTGAGCAATTACCACGAACTCCCGAATTTTAAAGGACTCGCCCGTAGCTTGCCGTGTATTCTGGAGGAACGGATCTTAAGAATTCTATTTTGGCACCCGGCTATTGTATTCCCCGGTCCAGGCAAATTTCCTCTGTTCCGGTAAAATTAAAAGCCATTTTTGGAGCTGCTAAGTTTTACGGGGCAGGATTTTAACAAGACCGTAGCTAATATTTTAAAGTCGGGAATTAAATATCGAGGAGTTGCTGTTATGTTTTACCAGAGTACCAGGGGAAATAGCCGGCCGGTGAGTGCTGCCGAAGCCATCAAGCTGGGCATGGCACCCGATGGGGGGCTCTTCGTGCCCGACTGCCCTGTTTTTATACCTGCCGGTGAACTGGTTTCGATGGCCGGGATGACTTACCAGGAGCGGGCGGCTGGCATACTCCAGTTGTTCTTGACCGACTTCACGCCCGTTGAAATCAAGGAATGCGTACGGGGGGCCTATGGCCCGGAAAAGTTTGAGGTGCCTGAAGTCGCCCCGGTGCAAAAACTGGATGAAAACCTGTATGTGCTCGAGCTGTGGCACGGCCCCACCTGCGCTTTCAAGGATATGGCCCTGCAAGTACTGCCCCGGCTTTTACCCCGGGCGGTCAAAAAGACCGGGGAGGACAGGGAGATTGCCATCCTGGTGGCCACCTCCGGTGATACGGGTAAGGCTGCCCTTGAAGGTTTCCGGGATGTACCCGGCACCCGGATCATTGTTTTTTTCCCGGCCCGGGGTGTAAGCGAAGTACAGCGCCTGCAGATGATCACCCAGGAGGGTGGCAATGTCCACGTGGTGGCCGTGGAAGGGAACTTCGACCAGACCCAGAGCGGGGTGAAGGCAATTTTTACCGACCCTGCTGTAAATGCATCCATTGAGCGTAAGGGTTACCGCTTTTCTTCCGCCAATTCCATCAACTGGGGGAGGTTGGCACCCCAGATCGTATATTACTTTTCAGCCTATGCGGATTTGCTGAAGAGAGGGGAGATCACTTCCGGTGAAGCTGTGAACTTCGTGGTCCCCACGGGTAACTTCGGCAATATCCTGGCTGCCTTTTATGCCCGCCGGATGGGTCTACCGGTCAAACGGCTTATCTGTGCGGCCAACCGCAATAACGTGTTGACGGACTTTATCCGCACGGGCGTCTACGACCGCACCAGAAAATTTTACCGGACCATCTCTCCTTCTATGGATATTCTCATTTCCAGCAACCTGGAGCGGTTGCTCTATGAGGTTACAGGTGGCGATGCAGCGCGGGTGCGGGAGTGGATGGGGGCACTGCAAACTGCGGGGCGCTATCAGGTGGACGGTGAAACGCTGGACAGGATCCAGGCCGTTTTCTGGTCCGATTATGCCGGTGACACGGCCACCATGGAGACCATCCGCCATACTTACCGCCGGTATGGCTACCTGATGGACACTCACACGGCCGTGGGTAAGTATGTTTACGACCGCTACGTCGAGGCTACCGGGGATACCGGTAAAACGGTGATTGCCTCCACCGCCAGTCCCTTTAAGTTCAACCAAAGCGTGGCTGCGGCCATCCTGGGGGAAGGGGTGGTACGCGGAAAAGGGGAATTCGAGTTGCTCGAGCTCCTGTCCCGGGCCACCGGGCTGCCCGTACCCGCAGGGTTGAGGGACCTGGATAGAAAACCCGTTCGCCATACTCTGACCGTGGCACCGGAAGGAATGAAGCGGGTGGTGCAGGAGCTTTTAGGAGTTTCGTAGCGGGATAACGGGGACCGCTTTATTAAAGTTCAAAAAGCGGCGTTCGTTCCGCGGCAACCCGCTGCAGCGTGGTTGATGGAATGGCCGCTATCTTCAAACAGTTAGGGGGACCTGGCATGCCCGTAATAGACCTGGCCCGACTGCTCATCAATCTGTCCCTGGCCCTGGATTTCTCCCGCCGGGGCTTAATGCGGCACCACCAGCGGGTGGCTCTTGTTGCGCTGCGCCTTGGTGAAGCCGCGGGAATGTCCCGGGAGGAACGGTTCGACCTGTTTAAAGCAGCCATAATTCACGATGCCGGTGCGGTTACCTGGCCTGAAAAGGATGCTCTGGAGGCCTTCGATATCCGGGACCCCTGGGGACATTGCCTGCGTGGCTATCAGTTTGTTTCCGATGTGGACGTTCTGTCTCCCGCAGCCGAAATCATTCTCTCCCACCATGATCACTGGCAGGGGGGTAACCCCTCCGGGA
>NZ_JBNATZ010000189.1:0-4906 GCF_049701015.1 Desulfofundulus sp. | reverse complement strand
GCTACTTGCGCAGGGCGTTCACAGCCTGGGCAAGCGAGGCGATGCTGGCGGCCAGGTTCTCCAGCTTGGTTTCAATGCGCACCAGCAGATAGGCGGCGACTGCGATGGGGAAACCCAGATTTCCTATAGCCTGCAGGATGTTTTCCACGGGGCGCACCTCCTGTATGAGATATGAGAGGTGGGAAGTGATGCGGGGTAGCCGGCCCCCGGCAGCGTTGCCGGGGGCCGGGAGTTTAAAAGGCACTTTTAAGCCGGGTCGTACAGGTCGTTGGTGGTACGGTCGACGATCTGGACATCCTGCTTAGCAACCAGGGCGCCGCCGCCGGTGAGGAAGACGTTTTTGCTGATGACCAGGTCCATGGCCGCTTCAATTTCAGCGGCGGTGACGTTGTCCCGGGGGTTGTCCAGGCTGATGGTAAAGTTTGAACCGCCCGCATTTTTAAAGACCATACGCAGTGTCTGGGTGGTGGTTACAGCCATTGGTGATTACCTCCTTTTTTTCGCCGGCTTCTATTGGTGCCGGGAACCGGTTTCGTCGGGTTGAGAGGCGGGGCCTGTGACAGGACGGCCCCGCCTTGCTTGCCGGTTGTCAAGCCTGAACCAGGCGGGCGTTGTCAATCCTGTTTACGCCGGCCAGAGGATACTCCTGCAGCCCCGCCAGGGCCCGGGCCACGTCGAAGAGGTCCTGGTCGGTGGCTTCGGGGCGCACGTTGTTCAGGTTTTTATTCCGGTAGACCGGGTTGGCGCTCCCATCGACGCCGGTTTGGAGCACGAGCCGCAGTACCGTAGTACCGGGAACCTTGCTTATGGCCATAGATGAAACACCTCCACTTTTTATGGTCGAACACGTGTTCGGGACGTGGCTTTATTATAACCCGGGCGGAGGGTCCCGTCAAGCCCAGAATCTGGTAGACCGGTGTCTACTTTTGGAGCAGCTCCATTAATAGCGGTTGCAGGGTACCGGAGCAAAGGGTCTTCCAGTATCTGGATAGGCCTCCGGCTGCCCTCAGGTTTTGATACCGATTTAATTTGACACCTTCCGGCCTATTTGCTAGAATAGTCGTGGCAGTTTTTGCCCTCAGCAGATGGAGGTGTTTTTATGGCCAGAAGGCTTTTTACTTCAGAGTCAGTAACCGAAGGCCACCCGGATAAGGTGGCCGATCAGATCTCCGACGCCATTCTGGATGAGATCATCGCCCGGGACCCTGATGCCCGGGTGGCCTGTGAAACGCTGGTGACCACCGGATTGATTCTGGTGGCCGGTGAGATTACCACCAGATGTTATGTGGACATACCCCGCGTTGCCCGGGAAACCGTGCGCGAAATTGGTTATACCCGGGCCAAGTACGGTTTTGACTGCGATACCTGTGCGGTGATCACTTCCATTGACGAGCAGTCGCCGGATATTGCCATGGGCGTGAACAGGGCTCTGGAAGCCCGTTCCGGGGAAATGACCGATTCGGAAATCGAAGCCATTGGTGCGGGGGACCAGGGGATGATGTTCGGCTTTGCCACCAACGAAACGAAGGAGTACATGCCCCTCCCCATCGCTCTGGCCCACCGTCTGGCCCGCCGGCTGGCCACGGTGCGCAAGACCCGGGAACTCCCTTACCTGCGTCCCGACGGCAAGGTGCAGGTGACTGTGGAATACGAGGACGACCGGCCGGTGCGCATTGATACCGTTGTGATTTCGGCCCAGCACCACCCCCGCGTTTCCCTGGACCAGATCCGGGAGGACCTGATTGACAGGGTTGTCAGGCCGGTTATCCCTCCGGAACTGCTCAATTCCACCACCCGTTACTTTATCAACCCCACCGGCCGTTTTGTCATCGGTGGCCCCCAGGGGGATACGGGCCTGACCGGCCGCAAAATTATTGTGGATACCTACGGTGGTATGGCCCGTCACGGTGGCGGCTGCTTTTCCGGTAAAGACCCCACCAAAGTGGACCGTTCCGCCAGTTATGCCGCCCGCTACGTGGCCAAGAACATTGTGGCCGCCGGGCTGGCCGACAAGTGCGAGGTGCAGCTCGCCTATGCCATTGGCGTGGCCCGTCCGGTCTCCATAATGGTCGATACGTTCGGTACCGGCAGGGTGAGCGAAGAGCTCCTGGTTAAGCTGGTGCGGGAGCACTTTGACCTGCGTCCGGCGGGGATCATCAAGGCCCTGGATTTGCGCCGGCCCATTTACCGCCGCACCGCCGCCTACGGCCACTTCGGGCGCACCGACATCGATCTCCCCTGGGAACGCACGGACAAAGCCGAGCTGCTGCGCAGGGAAGCCGGGGCGTAGAGTGGGGAATAAGCGTATAAGAAGAGTATAAGGAAAATTGGGAGACCCCGGAAACCCCCGGGGTCTTTATAATTGGGTACTGCACAAAAAATGGTGCTCCAACTGGAGATTTCGCGCTGGCATTCAATGTTACACGCCTGTTTATCCCTGTGGCAACCGGCATTTGCTTGCGCTCGATTTTAAGAGGCCGTGGCCCCCTTTCACCCCTGTTCGGAGTCCTGCATATGGTGGAGCAAGGGCGGATTTGGGGGTGATTGACTTGCTTTGGGTGCAGTTTCTCCTGGCGCTCTGGCTTTTGTGGCTTGGTCTGGTGGTGGTCAATGCGTGCCGGCTGGTTCTGGCTTACCGTCGCTATGCCGGGCAAAGCCGGGGAAAACTGGTGCTGCTCCTGAGCAACCAGGAGCAGGCCTGCGAGGGGTTTCTACGACGGCTTGCTCCCGGGTGCGAACTTTTACTGCCCCGGCTGGAAATGACCGTGGTGGTGGATGAGCAGAGCTGCGACGATACTCTCGGCATTGCCCGCATCCTTGGCCGCAGACTGGGCTTCAGGGCCCTGCGGGCGGGGGAAACCACCGGAGAGGAGAGGACGGCCCTTTCGACCATGCTGGTCCGCCTGCCGGGTGAGCCCCGTGAGGGTCTGGTTGGCGGGGCGAGACCTGTATGGTATTACGATGCCCGGGGGCTGCAGGGGCGGCATCTTTTGCGCACACCCGTCTTGCGGCAGATACACCGGGCCGCCTGAAAAACATGGAGGAGGTAAACGGTATTTTTTGTCGAAGTAGACCTTGAGGTGAGAGATTTGAAAGGGATGCGCCGCTTTACCCACCTTGCCTGTACCTGGCTGATCACCGGCCTGGGGGTGTGGGGTTTGGCGCGCTTTTTTTCTTCCCTGGACCTGGATTACGGGAGGCACTATCTCGTTTTCGTCGCCCTGGGGGTGGCCGCCGGGTGGCTGGCGGTCAACTTTCCCCACGGCCAGCTCTCGGGCGGCTTTGCCCTGGTTCTGGCTGCCTATATCCTTTTCGGTGCTCCGGCAGCGGCTTGGACCGGGGCCCTGGCCACCCTGTTCAGCCAGGGCTTTTTACCCCGGGGTGACCCCCTGAGGACCGTTTTCTACAATGCCGCCCAGCATGTACTGGCAGTCATCGCGGGGAACTTTGTTTTCCTCCGGGTTGCCGGTGCGGCCGGCAGCAGGATCTCGCCGGGACTGGCCGCCGGCCTGCTGGCGTTCTCCGGGACCTACTTCGTGGTGAATCACCTCCTGGTCTCCCTGTACGTGGCTCCCAGGAGGTCCCACCACCCCCTGCTCGGGTGGTGGGATGCTTTCCGCTGGGACGGGTTGACCTGCCTGTTCAGCATTCCCACGGGGATGCTCATGGCTTTTTTGTACCGCGAGGCAGGGTTATCCGGCCTGGTACTCCTTTTCCTTCCCGTGCTGGTGGTGCAGTTTGTCTTACGGTTGTACGTGCATATGGAACTGGCCAACAGGGAATTGCTGGCACTCTACCACGTGGCCAGGGGATTGGGCCAGAGGCTTGATGTGCAGGCAATACTGGACCTGGTGCTCAAGGAGACCCGCCGGGTGGTATCTTATCACAGCGCGGTGATCTACCTGTGGTCCGCGGACGGGAGGTGTTTGGAGGCCCGCGCGGCTGCGGGTCCTTTCCGGGAAAAATTGTGCGGGAGCGTGGTTTTCCCGGAAGAGAGCTTCACCGGCTGGGTTCTGGAAAGCGGTGAGCCGGAGATTGTTTACGATGTGCGGGAAGAACCCCGACTCCGGCAGGAACCGGGGCTGTTCCAGGTTCTGCGTTCTTTAATGGTTATCCCCCTTTTGGCTGACACAAGGAAGTTGGGTGTCCTGGTCATCGGGGATAAACGACCTTTTGCCTTTTATGAAAATCACCTCCACACCATCTCCGTCATTTGCGGCCAGGCGGCGGTAGCCATTGCCAACACCATTTTGATGGAGCGTCTGGTGGAAAGCGCCAATACAGATGGCCTGACGGGCATTTACAATCACCGTTATTTCACTTACCGGGCCGATCTCGAGTACCGGCGCACCCGGGAAGCCGGGCTGCCCCTGGCGCTGATCATGCTGGACGTGGATAATTTTAAGTTGATCAACGACCGCTTCGGCCACGTGGCCGGGGATGCGGTACTGGTGGAACTGGCCGGTCTCCTGCGGGATGCCGTGGGTGAGGCGGGGGTGGTCTGCCGTTACGGGGGTGAAGAGTTTGCCGTCCTCCTGCCCGGCTGTGATGCGGCTCGGGCCGGCGCTCTGGCGGGGGAACTGAGGCGGCTGGTGCGGGAACACCAGTTTGCGGTGGAAGGTATGCCCCGGCAGGTTCGGATCAGTCTGGGGGTAGCGTCCTGTCCCCGGGATGCCCTGGATGTGACCACGCTGGTGCAGCGGGCCGACCAGGCACTGTACGGGGCCAAAAAAGCGGGCAAGGACCGCGTGGTGTTGTACGAGCAGCTGGTCGAACTGCCGCGGGAATGGGAAGTGAGAAATGAGAAGTGAGAAATGAGAAGTCGAAGTGGGAGTTGATGGGGTGCGCCGTCTTTTAACCCCTTTGCGGGAACTGTGGAAGGATTTCCTGGACCTTTTGTTCCCCC
>NZ_JBNATZ010000188.1:0-4929 GCF_049701015.1 Desulfofundulus sp. | reverse complement strand
AACAACCGGAAGAGCGCGGAATTCCCCTGGGATGGACATGGTGATTTAGGGACGGGGGATAACACGAGCTTCTGTCATATACCTGCCAGGCAGCTAAACCCGTCCAAAACTCGCACTCTTCCGGTTGTTTCGAGAAAGCTAGTGGGCTCTCAGCTCCTCCGCAGCTTATTTCCCGGCCCTGCCGGGACGCTTCACTGCAACCAAAATAAAGCATTCCAGCCAATCAGTCAACTGCACAGATACATGTTATTTGCTATAGCGGCGCAGGGGAAAGACCGGCAGGCCGTCCTTCACCTGCACCTCCACCTTCCCCTTGCGCACCCGGCGCAGGAAATCTATCAGCAGCCGTTCAAACGGGTGGAGCATCACGGCCTTGTACTCGGTTTTCTCCTTCCTGTTCATGTGTTCGCCTCCCCGCAGGAATGTGAGGACCGGCCAGGTGCCGTCTTCGGAAGGCAGGTCCAGGCACGCGATCAGGTCCTCCGGCAGGTCCAGGTCCTCCGCGTCCAGGGGCAAAAGCGCCCTGCCTTTTCTTACCTCCAGCCCGGCGGCCAGACGGTTTTTCAGGAGGACCCGGAGCAGGTTCTCCAGGTCCCCCGGTTCCCGGCCGGCACGTTCCCGCCATCTTTCAATAGCGTGGTCAGTCAGCACTACCTTCAGCTTCACGGTCACCACCTGCCAGCTCCCGCAGCTCTTCCACAGCACCCCACATCTTTGGAGTCATCCTGACTGTGGCGCCGGTCCGTTCCGCTAGGTCGAGGGCTACGAGGAAGCGGTTGACTGCGCGCGCCAGGGCCCCCCACCCGCCGGGCGCGTGTTGCGCAGTCCCCTTGCTGTTGCAGTCCGGGCAGTGCCTTTCTGTCTCGTCCTCCGTCACGTAGTAGCGCAGCCCGCACGCGGGACAGACCAGTGTAATCAGCCTCTCTCTTGCCCCGCACCACCAGCACACGCGGCAGGCGTACTCGTCGTTAGCGACGACGTGCCATGCGTGCTCTCCTCGTCGGCACCTCTCTTCCCCCTCGGTCTTTGCCCGGAGAAATTCCCCGGGCGCGGTCTGCCGGAAGAGCTCAAAAGCCTGCTCCTTTTGCTCTTCAAATTTCTCTAAAAAGACGGCGTGTGAAGAGCCGTAGACCATATTTCAGCCCTCCTTTTTGTCCAGCGCGGCCAGGGCTTCATTTAGCTTAACTGTCTTTGGGTGGTACTTAAATATACTAGGCCATACGCTAATTACATCAACTACACCCCGCGCTGCCTCCACCACGGCTTCGAGTTTCTTTATTCTCTCCAGCAGTTCGCGGCCTGCGTTACCGGAAAGGGCTTTACGGGCCTTCTCGCAGACGGGGTGGCAGCGGAATACAGTGCACTCTCCCCGGAAGTGGCCGTCTGAATATGCCAGTCCCTGCAAAGTCTCCCGCATTGCAGCACACTGCGTCTCCAGCTCCCGTACACGCTGGAGCCAGTATTCGCCGAAGTCTATGACCCATGGTATATAAACTATTGGCACATCACTATCACCGCAGTACTGGTAGGTTTCTTTCAGATGACACAAGAAATCCCAATCTGCTTGCCAATCGCGGCTGGGCATTATTCGTCCTCCTTCCTTTTAGCCTCCAGCTTCTCTAGTTCTGCGTCCAACCTGGTGATGACGTTTCTGATGTCCCTCAAAGCGCGTTCGTACAGGATTAAAACCCGCAAAGCCCAGGCGAAACTTTTTACCGCCTCTTCGTACTCCTTTTTAAAGTCGAATTCTGGTTCGGTCTCAGCTGGTTTGCAGGCAGGTGCGGGCTGATCGCTGAATACGTGGCTTATCACATTACCGTTACGGTAGAACACGCACTCGCGCCAGCATTTTGTGCATCTGGTAGTGCCGTCGTTAAGTTGTATCTCGACGTGGCGGTTGTGCTTCGCGCTCTCACATACCACCATACCGTTTTCGTGCTTCCAGGGCACTGTTCTGACCTCCTTACAATGGATGTACTGTTCTAAAAGAGTTGGCCGCTATAATCGCCCTACCGATAGCCTCTACAACCTGCGGCACGACGGCATCACCCAGGGCCATCAGCCGTTGCCTGCGGTACGGGATTTCCCCCTGTGCGAGCCTCGGAGGCTCCCAGTCGTACTGCGGGCATCCGAAGGGAGCGGGCCATCTATGGTTGTCCAGCCGACCGGAAAGCCCATCAAGCACTCTACCCAGCCGGGGTTGAGCGTCCCGTGCACCTGCGGTTTTTCCCAGCAACAGACAACATCCGGCAGGTCTAGTGATTGAGCTGTTTTCTTCCTTTTCTCCAGTCTCGCAACCGTTTTCTCCGGGTCTGTGCCGCCGCTCCGGTAATCCCGTGCCTTCGGCGTGGGCCACATTATCCCCGGATTGTGTTTTGCCTGATCTACCAGTGTTATTGCACTCTTCCCCGTCCGCAGGCACTCTTCGTAGAACTCCCTGCTCTTCGGCCCCTGATTGGCGTTCCATGCCTGCGGAGTGCGCCACAACCCACACTCTGTCTCTCCTGTGCGGGGCACCAACGGCACAAGCCGGAATAATAAGCGTCCCTGTTTCGTAACCTTCGGTTTCCAGGTCAGATAACACAGTGTCGAGCGCCATGTTGACGATGTTAGCAACATTTTCAAACAGTACCCAAGGGGGCCTGACTTCCCGTATAATTCTAAACATTTCCGGCCAGAGGTAGCGGTCATCAGCCGTGCCCCTGCGCTTCCCGGCGACGGAGAAGGGCTGGCAGGGTGGTCCGCCGCAGATGAGATCAATTGTTCGGCCTGCTTCATTGTCTATCACTCCCGCTTCAATAAGTTTTTCCCTGGTCAGCTCGCGGACATCGCCGAATACCGGCACGTGCGGCCAGTGTTTCTTCAGGACGGACCTGCGGTAAGAGTCTATCTCGCAAAACGCTGCGGTGGTCATACCCGCGCGTTCCAGACCAAGGGCAAACCCTCCGATCCCTGAGAATAGGTCGAGTACTCTCATCGCGTTCGCGTTCCTCCTTCCAGCCGTCACCCGGGGACGCACGCCAACCACACCGACCCTCCCCGTGCGTCCCCGTGCGGGTGCGGCCCGAACCTTACTCGTCGCATCAGACTGTTTCTGCGTCGATTTCAAGCGGGCCGGTGTTACCCTGTGCGAGCATCCGCGCCACCTCTTCAGCCAGGGCAATTGCACTTTCAGGCCGCTTCACTTCATTGCACAGGTTTACCCACCGGCCACCCACCAGACTGCCGTTAACCCACCAGTGACCGTCTCCGTTGCAACCGACACTGACTGCATTGACTGCGGCGACCATGGTTCTACCGTTCGAGTAGCGCAAGTGTAGGACGACATACCCTCTACAACCAACTGAGCCGCTCACTGCACTCACTCCTTCCTGCCCGGTTGGGTGCGGCATTTCTAGAATGCTTTCTTCAGCGTAATCGCTAATTTCCGGTTTCGCTTTGTTTCAGCGAAATAAGCTCAAGGGCCTTCGTCAAGGGAAGGACGACCAGCCACCCCTGCCTGTCCGACCGTAGGGCCAGGAAGTCTCTCCCCTCCAGCCAGGCGTAAAGCTGCTTGAACCCGTCTTTCCGGCGCTTCACCTCTCCCCGGCCCACGCCGGGCCAGTCCACGTCACCGGAGTATGTTCCGCCGGCGGAGCCGGAGAGTGGCACCCGCCGCCCTCCGACCAGCCTGGCAAACTCCCTCTCGCCGTTGTCCCCCTTACGCCTGGGGGATCTGCCGCCGACCATCTTACTGCCCACCACCCTCCTGCTGTTTCTGTCGCCTCCGGTACCTCTCGCGGCACCTGTCCCTGTATTTCTTTCGCGGCTTCGGCTTGTACCAGCCGCGCGCATGCTTGCTGTCAAAAAGCAGGTCAAGCTTTTTCCAGGCCCAGATCATGCCTGACCCCCCTTCAGAAACGGCTTAAAACGGGCATGTCACGCATTAGAAATTTGGGTGCAAAGCCTTTTATACTGGCCTCTTTAAAACCGCCTGCATTTGACCCCGTTTTTACGAATTTCCAATTTCTGCGGCCAGTAAAATCAAGGCTTTCAAATTTGCCCGTGCAGAGGGTGTTTACCCCTCAACCCCTCTCCTGGGGACCGGCCTGTTCAATGGGTCCACCGGTTCGTTAAACGGCCTCTCCGGATACTTCCGCTGCACCAGGTTTATCACCATCTCCCTGGGACCCACGAACTATTTGGCGAAAACCCTGCCGCACTTCGCGTAAGTGGCCATCAGCCGCAGTTTCGCGGCCAGGGCCGGTTCTTCCAGGTTGGCGTTTTCGGTATACAGGGCGTAGGTGTCCCTCGACAGCGGCCAGTATTCAGTTGCCATTACAGGCATCCTCCTTCCCTCTCGTCTCCACCAGGTCATACCCGCTCCACGTCATGGCCTGAAGTTTCCAGCGCCGCAATATCTCGCACTCCCGCAACGTCAGGTACCGCCTGAAATACCCGCGAGCAAGTTTGATCAGCAGGCCCCAGTCTACTGCGGTCTTAGTCATGCCCCTTCACCCCCTTCCGCCGGCGGCGCAATAGTTGGCACAGCCTACACCTCCGCCTTGCCGGACCAGTGCCCCGGGCCGACCTGGTGGCGGTGGTGGCGGTATTCCCTCTCCAGGTCGTCCAGGCGTTCCTTCAGGTCGTTCAGCAGGGACACGACCTGAGAAAGTTGCTGGCTGCTTTCTAGCACCCTGACCCTGCTCTCAAGCGCCGCCATGTCGGACGCCCGGTTCAGGAAGATACGTGCAGCCCGGGTAATAATCTCTTCCTGCCACGGCAGCGGGCACGCCACGCCGGTCATGTCCACCGGGCAGGTGCAGGTATGTCCTTCGTGCCCCGGGCATGCCCCTGTGACGCGTTCAGCGGCCCTCTGAGGGGAGTTTTGGACCTCTTCTCGGGATTGTGGTGGACGGTGTCTCTGAGGTGCTAAGTATTGACGTAACT
>NZ_JBNATZ010000187.1:0-4935 GCF_049701015.1 Desulfofundulus sp. | reverse complement strand
GCCCTGGAGGAATCGAAACGAAGGGCAATCAAAAGAGCGGAAGAAAAGATGAACATTGAGTTCTGGGAGGGTTTACTTTACAATCATTATGATTCTGAAGAAATTATGGTCCAGCGCGCTCAACACCTTGGTTTTGAATTGAATGGAAAACGGGCCGTCATGATTGTGGCTATTGACCGTTTTGAAGATTACTATCTGGAGGGAGGGGAAATTCTTTTTCAGGAGCTGAAGAACCAGTTGGCCAGAATAGTGAGAGATTCCGCGCTGGCCAGGAATCAAAAAAATATAGTTATTCCCAAAAACGACGGGTTGATCGTTTTGGTGCAGATAGCCAGGGAAGTTAAGCCGGAGTCAATCAAATCGATGCTTTTTCACCTGGCCCGGGAGATTACTGCTGAGGTGAACAGGATGCCGGGCAAAGTTACGGTGTCCATAGGAATTGGCAGGTGCTGTGACAGGTTGACCGGGGTGGCACAGAGTTATCGCGAAGCGGAACAGGCCTTGAAGATTGGCCGGAGGGTGCAGGGCGGTAATGGTATATTTGACTTTGAACAGCTGGGTATTTATGCTTTACTCTTATCTTTTGGCAATCGTGAAGTGAAAGAATCCTGCCGTCGGATGTTGGCCAGGTTACTGGAATATGACTCCGCCAATAAGGCGGAGTTAATCAAAACCATGGAAGTATACCTGGATTGCAATGAAAATATTTCCAAGACTGCCGAAAAACTCTACATTCATCCCAATTCTGTAAAATACCGCCTGGAGCGCATCAAAGAGATTCTGGGAAAGGACCCTTTCCTCAACGGAGAAGAAAAATTATATTACTATCTTTCATTAAAGGCGTTGAAAATACTCTAACCACCGCGAACTCCAGAAGGGATATATATAAAAAAACCGGTTTTTCTCTGCCGAAAAACCGGTTTTTGTTATGTTAAACTTTCAAAAAAACTCAGTACCACAGCAGAATTCCCGCAAAAACCGCTCCGCTCCTGACCACCTTGTGTTCCACGGCCTTGACCATGTACGTTTTCAGCTGCATATTGCGCATGGCAAATGCATCTTCCACCATCTCACGGATGATTTTTTCAGCTTCCTGGCGGGATGTGTGGCCCGAATACTCCATAATAACGCCAAAGCCCTTCTCGGGAATACCTACAGCCACAGCAGCGGCAATTATGTCCCCAGGGGTGGTGGAGGTAATGGCACCGTAGGCTACTGGTACCAGGGCCCCGGGAGGTAGGGATAATTCCTCCACATATTGAGCATCGGGTGGCAGGATGCTGCTAACCCGGATCAGGTTTACGTTTCCCGCCCCGGCTTCCAATAAGGCGCGGTCAAAAGCGTTCAATGGTGTCAGGCCTTCGCCTGCTCCTGCTACCAGGGTAAATCTGGTTGGTGTCGGTAACAAGGGTTCCCCCTCCCATCATTAGTTCAAGCTGCTCTGTCTTGCGCCTCCTTTTTGACCTTGATAACCACAATGGGTGTCTGCTGGTCGTCATTGCCAAAAGGGTTGTCTATCAATGCTTCCGAAGCTATCTTAACGCTGGCGGGGCTGGTTGCAGCCAGTATATCCACACATTTGATATCGTTGACGTCCGCGATCACCACGTCCGCGCCGGTGGCTTCCTTGATAGCCGCTACAATTTTCCCCGGTTTGCGGGGGCCCAGGATGATATGCCTTTCATAGGGCCACATGGTGCCGGCAATATCATCGATAAATGCCAGTTCCCGGCCGGCAACCAGGTAAAAATACCCGCGCTTGCCTATGAGCCGCCCCACAGCTGCAGCCACGCAGCCGAGGAGAACTCTAACCGTACCAACTTCCCTGAGTGCCAGCTCCATGGCCGGTGGGGTAGCCAGGCTGCCGTGTTTGCCGGGGAATCTGCACAAAAAGCGTGCCAGCAGGCCCGGGTGGACTTCCTCGGGCAGGATGGCTCGTTTCTGGGTAATGGCTACCACACTCTCAGCAATGGCAATGATATCGCCCGGTTCCACCACCCCTTCGGTGTAACGTTTGGCGAGCTCGATGATGTCGTCCTGTTCGGTGATTACATGGGTCCGGATGGGGATGGTATAGCAGGGCATATACATCATCACCTTTCAATAAGCTCCTGGTATTTGCCCGGGCAGGTTAAGGAGCTACTATCAGGTTATACCTGAAAATCAATTGTGTGCATGTCCCGGTCTTTTTTAACGTTCACGGGACGGCGATGATCAGAGTTACATCCCTGATCAGGTACGCGGCCGGCAGGAAAATGGCCTGGGCCAGAATGGTCCCCAGCAACCTGGTTAAACACAGATAATAAACCATTTGCCGGAGCTCCCTTTGATCTCTGGTTCCCCGCAGGGCCTGATCTGTAATCATGGCGGCGGTCGGGTCCACTATCATGGCCGAAAGAATAGTGGCCACACCGTTTACAACTCCTGAAAGAAGACTGGCCGTCGAGCGGTATTCGGGCAGTAGAGCACCGGCGTACAGGGCAGATAACACACCCGTGGTCCAGATGCCGATAACCAGAATATTGGCTATTAAAAACGGTAAAGGTATGTTTTGGGGACGCTCCGGCAAGTTTGCTTTCAAGGCCCCGAGGTACCCGGGTCTTTTGCGCAGTGTCCTCATAAGGAGGCGCGGCGAAAGCAGGATTATAATCAGGCGGGGAATGGAGCCGGCTTCTTCAAAAAGAAAAATTACCCGGGTAAAGACGTAAGTAAAAGCCGGGGTGAGCAATATGCCCACCACTGTACCGATCGTAGCGGAGAAAATGACCAGGCGTATATACATGCTCAACTGGGTGAGTTGCTGGTGGTACAGTGGTGATTCAAGTAAAGAGCCGGATGAAATTTTAAGGCCTGTATTTATGGTTTTCTCAACCTCGGAAGACAATAACGGGGCCTGAATAAGGTTTGCCGTGCTGGCCAGCAAGGAAATGATTTGAAACAAGGAGAAGGCGGTGGCCAGCCTGCGGGTGGTGACTCCGGAAAGGCGGACGGCGTATACCAGCGTATCAGTTAAATGAATAATTGCGGTAAGAATGATGATTAAAAGTATGCGGTCGATTATTGCTCACCCACCTTCCTTTAAAATCCCAGCAAGGGCCACAGTTCTTCATCCACCACGGGCTTATCTCCCAGGCCGTGTTTTTTGCGGAACAAGGCCACGGCCTGGGCCGTCCGGGGCCCAAAAACGCCATCGGGTTTCTGGTTGTAATAACCCAGCCGTTTCAGTGTGCGTTGGACTTCCTGTACTGCTGTACCGCAGCTCCCCTGGTAAAGTACGGGGTACTGCGGGGAAAAAGGATTACCCAGCACCAGCACCGGGGTACCTTCGGAAACCCAGTCATATAATTCCACCACATGGGCATTATGCAGACGTACGCAACCGGCGCTGGCAAACGTCCCTATGGACCAGGGGCTGTCCGTACCGTGAATGCCGTAGGTGCCCTGTGGGATGTTCAATCCCATCCAGCGGGGTCCCATCCCGGGCACGTATTCATCCGATTTGTCGACCACTTTCCATAGACCCAGGGGGGTTTCTGAACCGGGTTTGCCCAGAGCTACCGGGTATTGCCTGATGGGTTGTCCTTTGGAAAAAACAGTCATGGTCAGGGAACGGGTATCAACCAGGATAAAAAGGTCATGTCCCGGGGTGGGAGTCACCCCTCGTTCCGGCCTGGACAACATGGCCTCACTGATGGTCTGCCAGGTGAACACATCCACCACGCCGGTGGGTTGCAGACCGTGATCTTTCTGGAAACGTTCCACGGCTTCTATGGTGGATTCATCATACAGGCCAGTGGCCCGGCCCTTGAAGTAGCCCAGGAAAGAAAGACATTGCTGAAGGTTGGCTATGTCCTGTCCCTGGTGGAAAGGTGTCGTCAGAAGGGGTTGTTCATTGTCCCCACATTGGTGCACCCTGACCAGGGCTGTACCGGTGGCCGGACGGTAGATTAAAAGACAACATAATGTGATGAACAGGCAGATAAAACGTCGCATGCATATCACCGTTTGGTAAGAGGGTCAATTGTTATTTTCCCCCTTTTTTCTCTTTCCAAAAGCGTAAGAGGCCGTTAAAAATTCCCTGGGCGATTTTTTTATAAAGAGTTGGATTACGTAAAAGACCCTCCTCGACCCAGTTGGAAATAACGACCGGTTCCACTGTAAGGCCGGGGATGGTACCCAAATAGCGCAGCTGCTGGTCCGGTTCCACGCCACGCGAGGGGCGTTTGATCTTACGTACTATTTCTTCCAGGGTGAGCTGGGCGAGTAGTTCACAGCCCGCTGCTCCGGGGTTGTATTTTACCGCCGTACCTTGAACGGAGTTATCCGTACTGTAACCGGTATGAAAGCTGATAAACACATCCGCGTTCATTTTTTGGGCCAGGTTACAGCGCATCCACTGGGAAATGGCGTAATCACCGGTGCGGCTGAGGTGGACCTGACTTTTCAGGGGTTTGAGCAGGTCCTGCAGGGCGCCGGCCATCGTCATGGTGACGTTCTTCTCCAGCAGGTCGACCGGTCCTCTACCACCCGGATCATTACCTCCGTGGCCTGCATCAATAATAAATACCCTGGTAGAAAAGAGGTTAAAAAGATGGTCGCGGACGAAATGGATTACCGTGCGGTGAGGTATACCCGGTTCGCTTGATATCTGCCAGGAGGAAGGGTGGTTGAGCTTTATTTCAAAGAGTACGCCCTGCGGTTGTTCTTCAACCCTGATCCATTCAATCAACCCGTCGTAGATTTCAATTGTATCGCAGTACATGTTGGCCCGGGCTTCCCTGGCCAGCAGGGTGATACCGGAATCACTTTCCTGGATGTCAAATGGAAATGGGCTGGTGGACTCGACCACCACCCGGGAGATGGGTCGTCCTGGGTTATGGTGGATTTTGCTCCAGATGTTGGTGATGCGGCTGGTTGTCATGCCTTGACCCCCTT
>NZ_JBNATZ010000186.1:0-4961 GCF_049701015.1 Desulfofundulus sp. | reverse complement strand
GTACCGTCAGATTTTAACGCGAGAGAGTGAGCACCACCTGCCGCTACTGCTACCACGCCCGTAAGGTTCTGCACCTGCACGGGTGCGTAACGGTTCGTGGTAGTGCCGTCGCCCAACTGGCCGTAGCGGTTCCACCCCCACGCCCATACTGTGCCGTCCGACTTCAATGCAAGTGGGTGCCAACTACCAGCTGCTATCGCTACTACGCTGGTCAGGTTCTTGACCTGCACAGGTACAGTACGGTTAGTTGTAGTGCCATCGCCAAGTCGGCCGTAGCTGTTATCACCCCACGCCCACACTGTACCGTCAGACTTTAAAGCGAGTGAGTAAAAATCATTAGCCGCTACTGCTACCACGTCCGTAAGGTTCTGCACCTGCACGGGAGTATAACGGTCCGTTGTAGTGCCGTCACCTAGCTGGCCGTAGTGATTACTCCCCCACGCCCATACCGTGCCGTCCGACTTTAACGCAAGGGAGTGATAATAACCTGCTGCCACCGCCACCACGCCCGTCAGGTTTTTAACTTGCACGGGTGTAGCGTGGTTAATCGTGGTGCCGTCCCCCAGTTGACCGAAATTGTTGTTCCCCCATGCCCATACCGTACCATCACTCTTCACTTCTAAAGAATGAGAATAGTTACCATTAATAACTACACCTGCTAATAACACTGGAATTTGTTGTCCGGTAAGTTCCATATTTGCTTTCTGAGTAAGGTTCTTGTAAGTTGCTGATACCGTAGCCGTCCCGCCCTGGGTACCGGCCGTAAACGTGGCCTGGTAAGAACCGTCAGCACCGGTCACCGGGGAAACAGGACTTACCGTACCCAGCGTCGCGGAGAGGTTTACCGTCACACCTACACCCGGGTACTGGCCGTACATCACCTTCCCGCTCAACACCGACGTCGATTTCCCGTCAGCCGGCAACTGTGTCGGGTTCGCCGCCAGGTTCAGCGTCGGAAGTATGCCGACCGCCACCGGGTCGTCCACCTGAATAATGGCATCAACGTTATCCGTATATGTCCCTGTGTTGGGGCCGAGGTACAGTCTGCCCGCAACCCCGCTCACAAAACCACCGCTCGCTCCTACATTCACAGGCGTGCCGCTGTCCCCTACCTTCGCGTAAAGACCGGCCGCCCACGTGCCTGTCGCGTTGACCCGCACGAGCAACCCGCTGCCTACGTCTATCCCCGTGTCCGTCCACGGCTGGTTTCCATAAACAAGCGGGTCAACCCCAACCGTTCCCGAACTTACACCCGGCGCTTGAGTACTATCCACCGCTACGCTGGTACACCCCGACCCCGTCACTCTCAGCGTCGTGCTGAACCCACCTTGCTGGTCGGTCACCGGTATCGGGTCGCTCAATGTGCCGTTCTTGACAACCAGAGGTATCGCTACCGATGATACCGGAACACCGTCTTTCGTTACCTGTCCCTGAACAACATACTCGCCCGGTGTGCTGTCGGGCATGATATTAAGCTTCACCTGGCTGCCGGATGGCACCACTGCTACAAAGTTTACCACGGCAGAACCGCTAACGCCGTTACCTGCCGACGCGCTGACCGTTACCCGCCCGGCCTGGCCGGATGTTGCCTGCGCATTTACCGCGCCGTCCTTTGTGACCGCCGCAACCGGAGTAACCGTGCCGCCGCTGGCTGCCAGCGTTACCGCTGTCCCGTCTTCAACTGCGTTCCCGTACTGGTCTTGAACAAGTACGTTCACGTTTACCTGAGTGCCTGCCAGAGCAGTTTGCTTCTCCGGCGTTACCGTCACTTTTGCCGGAACGTCGGCTATCACCGGGATGCTCAACTCGCTCTCGCACTGGTCGACCTTGACCGTCAGGGTCACCGGCTGTTTCTTTGTGGGCGCGGTAAATTCCAGCGAAAACGCTCCACCCGCTGTGCTTGCCCCGCTGGATACCTGCCCCGCCGTTGCAGCGGCAGATACAGGCGTCCCGTCCTCGACCGGGTTTTCATACACGTCAACCGCCGTGCCGGATACTGCAACAGTGTGACCCACTACTACCCTCTCTGCACCCAGGGAGAGAGTCACTTTCGCCGCGGGACCGGGGCGGAAGTTTATCTCGCCGTCGTACCGCGCCGTGTCTTCAGGATAGGGGCCGGAAACCTCAACCGCCACGCCCACCTTTTCCGCCTCGGTGTCTGAAATGCGCACCTTGACTGTCCCGTCCGAGCCTTCGGGTACCGTGAACCCGGATGGATCAGCTACTGCGGAACCGGGCTTCCTGGTACCGTACTCCACCAGGTTTACCTTACCTGCCGCCCCGTAACCGGGCTGGCCGTAGTCATCGGTAAATGTCGCGTCAAGCTCGGTACCTTCGGTCACTCTCGGGTTGCTGGAAGACAGGCTGAATTTCGCATGCCGCGGCTCGTGCAGCGCTGACCCCGTTTCAAACGCGAAACTGCAGCTCTTCTTCTCCCAACCTTCGCTCAACTCGTTCTTCTCAAAACCGAGGTGCCTGCCCTCGTCATACGGGTGAAGCACAAATTCCACCGTGTACCGGGTGTACCGCTGGAGCAAACCGTGCTTGACCTCTACCGTTCCCTGCCCGTCGTAAACGGCGTCTGCCTTCTGACCGTTAATAGTCGCGTAGAAGTGACCCTTCTCAAGCTGCTCGCTTACGTGCCTGAACGCTCTCGATGTCGTGTCAAAAACAATCTTGATGGGCGCATCGGGCCTGACTACTGTCACCCCGTCCGATGGCTCCGTCCTCAGTACGGGCAAAACTCCCGGTAAATCTTCATCGCCGTTACCCGGCTCTTCCCGTTGCCCGCCTGTAATGTCCCCGTATGCCTGGCTTACAACAGATCCCTGCCCCGTTGCAGCGTTACCGTATACCTGGCTTGCAACCGTATTCCCCTGCCCAGCCGGTACGTCCTGGACAGGTACCGCCGGTTTTCCCGCCCATGCCCCTGCCGGAAATACTGCCAGCGCAAGCAGGAAAACTACCAGCATTGCCACACTCAGTTTCTTCTTCATTTCAAAAAAAGCTCCCTCCTTATCAGTTTCACCTGGGAGGGGTCATCAAATAAAAAAACCGTACCAGCGCCGGATACCCGAAATATCCGGTCTGCCAGTACGGTTCCCCCGTCCCCAGCTTTCTTAAGTTTGCTTTTTGAACCATGAAATACTTTCAACTGACTGCACAGTTACCTGCTAATCATCAACCGTTCCTGAATTTTCGCTATCAGCACCCCCTTTCCCCCTAAATCTTTCGCGGAAAAACGAAAACCGCACCGCTCTCCCGGCATTTATGCCAGAAGATCCGGTGCGGTTTCCCCGCCCCCGGGGAAGTTTTGGCTCCCCCTGCTCCTTTAAAATACTACTTTCGAGCAGTACATGCAAGTGTTTTCTCGTTCTGTTTCTCCGCTTGATAAATTCCAAGATCAGTTACCAGAAGTATTTTTCAAAGTATTTGCTCTCCCCTGACGACTCGCTTCTTCTGCGCTGGATGAACCGGCGGCAGGTTAGCTGGTTGGTTTAGCCATTTTTTGGTTAAAGCAATCATGTCCCGGGCCTGCTCGTTCAGGGCGGCGCTGCCCCCACGCACAACCACCGCCCGGCGAAAGAAATCCAGGGCCTCGGCATACTGACCCAGTCTGAAATGCAGCTCGCCAATGAGATAGGCCAGCTGCTGCTCCTGTTTGGTGGACAGTTTCCGGGAACTGTTAAAGTAAGCCCGCTGGGAGTATTCCAATGCCCGGGCCCGGGCGTCTAATGCAGCTTTTTTCTGTCCCCCGTCCTCATACAGCCAGGCCAGGTGTAACCACAGGCGGGCTATTTTATCCGGTTCCGCGGCCATCTGTTCTGAGTTGAACAGGGCCAACCTGTGTGCTAGCAGGGCAAACTCCAGTGTTCCCGGGGTGGCCATCGTTCCGGAAAAAACTTTTTGCCTTTCTGCCTTCCCGTCCTGAAGCAGCTTTTTTTGCCTGGCGGAGAGATTCGGAAAATCGGTGCACTGGTTAGCATAAAAACAGGCCGGACAAACCCAGATGCTGTACAAAAGCGGTTCAAAGTCGCGGTAACGCTGGCGGAAATCGCTATCCTGACCGGTCACAGATAATTTATATTGAAACACTTTGCACACCGTAAAGGTAGTGCTGCATACCGGGCATTTAATCTCTGACTGGTAAAGAAAACGGTGCCCTGAACCTGCACAGAGAGTTTCTTTTTGAGCAGGTGGTTTATCCCTTAACGCCCGTGTAATTTTTGCGGCCAGTTGCGGGTGCATTTTGATTACCTGTTCCAGGTTATCCTCATTAATAACTAGCACCAGAGAATCTTCCATCGCCCGGGCGTCGATTTGCTGTGATAAACCTTCCAGCAGGGAGTTGCAGTCGATAAGTTCTCCCGGTCCCACAAAAGCCTGCACTTCTCTGTGACCGCCGGCAGCTTTGCTGAGCTCGATCCTGCCCTGTAATACTACATACATTTCCCTTTTATGTTCGCCCTCGCGAAAGAGAAACTCACCTGCCGCCAGGGATTGAATTATTTTTGTTCCAGGCACCACTATGCATTCCTTTCCGAACAAAATTTTCAGGCATGAGAGGAAAATTTGATCAGTTGCAAGTCAAGCACTGGTGGCAGGGCTGATAACCCCACAATTCCACCCTCAGATTCCCCTGATCATTGCGAGTTTTGATTGCCAGAGTTTTCCCTGACGTGTTCTTGAACCGGAAGTCCCAGTACGGCCAGGCCACCGCCGCGTCCTTACCCGGTTCAGCGTAGCTCACGGGCATACTGTGGCCGTGGCGTTCCACCACTTCCAGCCCCGCGTTCAACACCGCCAGGTGGAGGGCCGTGGCCGTCCGGCACACACCCCCGCCCACGTCGGGCACTGCTTTTGGGCCGTAGACCGTCTCGACGACGGACCCCCCTTCCACGAAACCCCTGGATACCGTGCGCGGCCCCACAGCCCGGTTGAAGCTGAATACTTCGCCTGGT
>NZ_JBNATZ010000185.1:0-4975 GCF_049701015.1 Desulfofundulus sp. | reverse complement strand
GCAACTTGACCAGGGGATCGATCAACCTTCCCTTTTCCCGTACTTCAAAATGCAAACCACCTCCGGGTACATCACCCTTACCCCCGACCTCAGCCAGTTTCTGCCCCGCGGCCACCTGCTGCCCGGAGGCCACGGCAATCCCGGTCAACCCGGCGTATAAAGTATAACTTCCGCCCCCATGATCCAGGAGCACAAACCGGCCCAGTGAAGCGTCCTCCCCCACCCTGGCCACGCGGCCATCCCGGGCCGCTTTCACGGGCGTGCCCGGCGGCGCGGCAATGTCAATACCGGGGTGGAAACGCTCCAGGTCATCCAGAGGGTCCCGCACCCACCCAAAACCACGTACCACCTTGCCCGAAACCGGAATCTGGAAACTTTCTCCCCCACCGCCAGGGCTCAGGGTTTGGCGGGCCCCGGGAGCTACATCGCTGGATAAAGGCTGCTCCACGTTGGCCATCTGCAGGGCCATTTGCACAACCTTTTGCACTATGGGCTGGTAGTTCCACTCTGTGGTCAGGAGGTAGCGCAGGCCTTCACGCACCTGCTCTCCTCCGGGGTAGGGAACCTCCCGGACGAGGAGCAGGATGGTGAAGATAACCACAGCCGCCATGGCCCGCCAGAACCAGCTGTTCCCGCGGCGGCCGCCCCCGGGAGGGGCATACCGGTATAACCAGTCCTCAGCATGTGGACGTTCGGAAATGGGGTATTTCCTTTTTGGTCTGCTCCAAAGCAAGATTCATCCCCCCTGCTGGAAAAATTATATGGGACAGGGAGGACAAATATGACAAGCCCGGGCCTTAATTTGCCGCAACATCTTTCCCTTCGATCAGGGGGTGCAGTACAAAATTAACCGTGTCCTGGAGCATCAGAACGGCTATTTCCTCCCGGGGCTCATAATTGGGTGCCTGTACCCGCACCCGGTAGGTGCCTGCATCAATGCCTTCGAAGGCGTAGGTGCCGTCTGCAGCGGTGGTGGTCTCGTAGAGCACCTCGTCCTGTTCCATGTCCAGCACCTGGACTTTTGCCCCACCTACGGGTTGACCCGTGGCAAAAGCCGTAACCCTACCATTCAAGCTGACCGGGGAAAGATATTCCACCTCAATGTCAAGCCGGCCGATGACACTGATACGTCCCGGACGCATGGTGGTTTTCTCTATCCCCACTTTATGGCGGATGGAAAGGATATCCCGCGGGTGAGCCACCGGCCTCAGCCGGATGAAGGTGGTGGTGTCGACCAGACTGCTGAAACAACGGGGGCACTGGCCGTTTTCACCAGGGAGGTCACCGGCGGGAGGAGCAACGGCAAAAAGCTTGATGGTGGCCTGCACCTGCAAGACGTTATTTTCCATCAAACGATGGTTTAATGACTCCACCCGGGGAAAGATCCTGACCCCGGTAGTAGTGGGGGTAACCGTAACCGAACCATACCAGTTGATGCGTTTCGTGGCTACCTGACGCACGGCGCTGCCCTTGGCCAACGGCAAAAACCTCCTGCAAGGTAAATTATCAGTTGTATTTTTCCCCCGCAGGATGCCAGCCTAAAACAGGATTATTGTACAAAAGGGCAAACCTGTGAAGCTGCTAAGGATTCGCCATCCTCTACGTCCACCTCCTGTTCCCCGGCCAAAACAATTACCGGGCAGCATCATGTCGCTGCCCGGCCAGACTTGAGGATTATTTGGAAAGAGTATTCCCAGGTGCCGGGGACACCTGCTTCTCCCACTTTTTGACTTTGCGTTTGGGAGAAAAAGCAGCCGCAATGACGAAAATAACGGCCGAAACAACGACAATGGTGGCCCCACTGGGCAGGTTGAACAAACTGGAAAGAAAAAGCCCCACCCAGCTTGAAATAACGCCAAAAACGGCAGATAAAACAAACATCAGCCGCAGGTTATATGTCAGCTGGTAAGCCGCAGCCGCGGGATTCAGGATCAGGTTAAAAATAAGCAGACCGCCGATACTGCGCAAAGAAACGGTAATGACCGAACCGGTTAAAAAGAGCAGACCGTAAAAAATCAGGTTGGCCGGAATGCCTACGGCCAGGGCAACCTCCCGGTGAAAAATCACAGCCTGAATTTCTTTAAAAAAGAGCGCTATCAGGCTCACTACAACCGCCGCTACCATAGCCAATAAAAGCAGGTCACGGTCGTTCACCGTAAGGATGCTTCCCCACAAAAGCTCCAGGGCCTGGGTTTTCGGGCCGGGTAGAAGGCCCATAAACAGAAAAGCCATCCCCATGGTAACGGAAAAAACAATGCCGATGGGCGTATCGGGGTTGAATTCTCCCCGGTCGGCCAGCGGCCCGATGACCGCTGCCGCCACCAGACTGAATAGAAAAGCCCCGGTCAGGGGATTAAAACCCAGCCAGGCACCGAAGAGCGCACCGGCAAAAGCGGCGTGGGAGATGGCCACCCCGATAAAAGAAAGATTCATCGTAACAACGAAAACCCCGATCAGAGAACAGGCCACGCCCCCAAGCAAACCGGCCAGAATGGCATTTTGCATGAACTGGTAACCAAAAATAGACAGATCCAAAATATCAAAACCTCCAATGGGAAGGCTTTTTTCAACCGAACAGGAGGTCCAGGACCTCTTCCCGCAGCACTTCCGCGGGCGTGCCCTGGGCCCAGATGCGACCCTCCTTCATTAAAATGAGCCGGTCGCAAACTGCTGCCGCCGTTTTCATTTCGTGGGTCACCATCAGAGTAGTCAGGTGGCGGGAACGGTGGATTTCACTGACCAGAGTCATGATCTCCACCTGCGCCCGGCGGTCCAGGGCCGCGGTCGGCTCGTCCAGGAGAAGGATCTCCGGCTCCTGAGCCAGGGCACGGGCAATGGCCACCCGCTGCTGCTCACCTCCTGAAAGATGGCCGATGGGGCGAGAAGCAAGGTGGCTCATACCCACCAGCTGCAACATGCTGTCCACCACCCGCCTGTCGGCCGGTCCGGGCCGGCGCAGCAGGCCCAGGCGGCCGCAGCGCCCCATCATGACCACTTCCCGCACACTCACCGGCATCCGGGGATCAATGTTCTGAACCTGCGGCACGTAGCCAATCCGCCGGCGCAAAAAGGCCGGGCAGCCCTTTTGAATCGAGTAGCCCAGCACTTCCACCCGCCCCTGGAGGAGCTTACCCAACCCGTTCACCAGGGTGAGGAGAGTGGTTTTACCGGCTCCGTTCGGCCCGATGATACCGACCAGTTCGCCCTTCCTGACTGACAGCGAAACGCCCCGTAAAGCTACATCTTCACGGTAGGAAACGACGGCATCTTCTATCTTTATTAGAGCAGCCCCGTTGAACATCCCATTTTCCGGAATACTGTCCCACCGTCCGGCGACACTAATTTTATTTTACCTCCTTAAGCGCACCCAAAAGCAACTCCACATTTTTGTCCAGAGCAGCGCTCCAGGTATCCGTTTGCGGCAACCCTCCCGGGAAATTGGAGATGGTCACCTGGGCCGCCCCCAATTCTTTCGCCATGCCTTTGCCTGCATCCGGGCCGCTCTGCAGGTTATCCACCACCAGCTTTACTCCCGCCTGTTTCCCTTTGTTTATAAGCTCCTGCATTTTTTGCGGGCTAAGCTCCTCCGGCCGGCCATAAGTAGCCACCACGTCAAAGCCGGCCCATTTTAAAAACCCTTCCTGCATATTGGAACATATTACCTTCACACCACCTGCACGGGCGGCCTGAAGCCTGGACAGAACCTCTTTACCTTTTGACTCAATCTGTGAAATCAATCGTGTGGCATTTTGCTCATAAAAAGACTTGTTAGCAGGGTCCTTTTCCATCAAGATCCCGGCAATTTTTTTAACGGCTTCTTTTTGAACCGGAGGGGCCATCCAGTTACCGGGCACGGCAACTTCCGCCACCTGCAGGTCCTTATTATGGACCGATTCTACCAGTTCTTTGGTAAACATCTTCCCCTGCCAATCGTGGCGTAAAAATAGCTGCGCATCGGCCAGCTTTTGTACATCGCCCGGCTTCAGATCGAAATGCCCGGGGCAAGCAGCGGGAGGGACAATATTCACGACATCTACTTTATCACCGCCGACATTTTTGACAATATCAGCAATCAAAGACGTACCTGTGGCAACTTTTAGCTTTGAAGTATTTTGCGCAGCACAACCAGCGAGAGCAAGTAGAAGAACTGCCATGATAATTGCCGTAACACGCGCATAAAACCTTTTCAACGTTATACCCTCCTCCATTTTCAATCCCGGCTCAACTTGTCAATATGGGTTTACGTGCTTTCAAAACATATTTCTCCCTTGTATTGATAATCTCAATCTCCACCAATCCGCATTGCCTGCACAATTCACGCATTTCATCATCATCGGGAATTATATCGTTCGCGACCACCCCCCCTAACGACCGGTGTAAATCGTTGATTGCCTCCCTGCTCATGGTATGGCAGATAACCAGTCTCCCGCCAGGCTTTAAAATACGGGCCATTTCGACCAATGCACGGGGTTTATCGCTAACATGAGGGAAACAGGAGTTGCAGATGATTTCATCGAAAGTATCTTCTTGAAACGGCGTACAGCTTATATCCGCCAGTACAAATTCTACATGCTCCGGATTTTTCGCCCTGGCTCTGGCCAACATCTCTTCAGCGATGTCCAGCGCCACCACCTTGCCTTCCGGGCCGGCCGCTTCAACAAGAAAAGGTAAAAGAACTCCTGTACCGGTACCTGCGTCCAGAATAAAGCTCCCGGGTTTGATGGCAAGCTCACCGATGATTTCTTTCAAACGCTCCAATGTCTCACCAGTCAACAGATTATCCCAAATGGCCGCCTTTTGATTGAAATAATCCCGGTGTGCATCACCCATCAACATCTACCTCCCCTATTAACACCACGATAATTGGCTTTAAAAACAAAAGCCACGGGCACTCTCCTTACCCTTTCCGGGAAGGGAAGAGGGAGCCTCCGTGGCCTTGATATCATGGCTTTCCATTTGCAAAGGTCCAGCTTGT
>NZ_JBNATZ010000184.1:0-4980 GCF_049701015.1 Desulfofundulus sp. | reverse complement strand
TGAGGACTTCCTGCTCCTGCAATTAAAGGGGCGGTTGGCCTCTATGGTGGCAGATGTCTATTCAAGACAGGACCGCAGGAGCAAAATCCAGGCCTTTATCGGCCCCACCGGCGTGGGAAAAACCACCACCCTGGCCAAACTTGCCACCAGAACGGCCCTCTTCGAGCAGAAAAAAATAGCCCTTATCGCCATATACAGCCACCGCTTCGGGGTGGTCGAGGAACTGAAATTTTACGGCCAGGTGATCGGCGTGCCCGTGGAAGTGGTAATGACTCCGGCTGAACTGGCATCGGCAGTCGAGGCCCACCAGGACAAAGACGCTGTTTTTATCGACACAGAAGGTATTTCCTGCCGTAATGCGGGCCAGTTGCTAAAGCTGAAGGGATTCATGGACGCCCTCCCGCCGTCCCGCCGGACTTTCCTGGTCCTGAGCGCCACCACCCGTAACCGGGACCTCTTACATATGGCGCGGGAATTCGCCCGGGTGGGCTACTCGGAATTCATTTTCACCAAGCTGGACGAAACCCGGACCCGGGGAGGAGCGTTGAATCTGATCCACCAGATGCACCTTCCCCTGGCTTACGTTACCAGCGGGCAGAACGTCCCCGACGATATTGCCGGCGTAAACCCCCGGAGTCTGGCCGCCCTTATCCTGGAGGGGGGCGAAAGCGATGTGGGGGCGGGCTTCCAGGACTAAAGAGGGGCGTATCTTCGGCCGCGTACCGGGTGGTAGTCCCCCGGCAGGCGTCAACCAGGATGAAGACGCACTTCCGTCAGCGGAGTCCCGTCCTGCCACGGCCAGGGTCATCGCCGTCACCAGCGGCAAGGGCGGGGTGGGTAAAAGCAACCTGACGGTAAACCTGGGCCTGGCCCTGGCTGCTTTAAATCAGCGGGTGATTATCCTGGATGCCGACCTGGGCCTGGCCAATGTGGAAGTGCTCCTGGGCATAAGCCCTCCCTGTACCCTCTACGACTGTCTCTACAGGGACCGGGATATCCGGGAAGTGCTGGTGCCCGCTCCCGGGGGGGTGCAGTTCATCTCCGGCGGTTCCGGTTTTCTGGAACTGGCCAACCTGGACCGGGTCCGCTGGCAGAGGTTGCTTTCATCTCTGGCACTTCTGGATAATCTGGCCGACTTCATTCTTATCGATACCGGGGCGGGTCTTTCCAAAAACGTGCTGGGCTTTCTGGCCGCCGCCGGGGAAGTAATTGTGGTCATTACCCCTGAACCCACCTCTCTCACCGACGGTTACAGCCTGATCAAGGTGCTGGCACGCTTCAGGACCCACCGGGAAGTGCTGCTGGCAGTCAACCGGGCCGGCAGCGAAGAGGAAGCCCGGACCACGGTCAGGCGGGTGGAAATGGTGACCAACCGGTTTCTGGGTCTGCCGGTCGTCTACCTGGGTGCCATCAATGAAGACCGGGCCGTGCTCCGTGCCGTGCGGAACCAGAGGCCTTTTTACCTGGCAGAGCCCCGCTCCCAACTAGCCAGGAGTGTAGCCGCCATGGCCCGCTACCTCACCAGCGGCGTTTCCCGGGTGGAACCGCCCCGGCCGGGTCTGGTGGGTTTTGTACAGCGTCTGGCCAGGCTGTTCGACCGTTAGGTAAGATTGTACGGGAGGTTATACATATTGTTAGACCAGCTCAGGATCAACCAGAAGATACAGGTAGCCCGGGAGGGAGAGAAGGACTGGTATGCCTCCACCATCCAGGACATCAAAAACGGTGAACTGCACATCGCCCTTCCCCGCCTGCGGGGAGACGTGCTCGTCCTGACGCCGGGCGATAATGTGCAGGTTCGTTTTTTTGACCAAAACGCCAGCTTCATTTTCCCGGCCCGCTACCTGGGACGTACGATTGAGACCATCCCCCTCTACCGCCTTATGCCGGCGGGGGAATGCCAGAGGGTGCAACAGCGCCAGCATGTGCGCTTAAAGACTTTACTTGAGGTCAACTACGCCCATCCTCCGGAAAAAAACCGCCGCCCCAAGTTCAAAAGTGCCTGTACTGTGGACATCAGCGGCGGAGGGATGCTTCTGGCCATGGACGAGCCGGTCCAACCAGGAAAGGAGCTCCTTCTTGAATTTACCCTTCCCCTGCGAGCCGGCGCCCGCAAAATACAACTTCGGGGCCGGGTGGTGCGGCTTTTGGAAAAGGAAAACTCGAAATATCGTGTCGCCGTGGAGTTTACAGAGATTACCACGGCCCAGCAGGACCTGATCATGCGCTACATCTTCCAGTGCATGGCGGAACAGGCCCGGCTTACCAGGATGTGAGATCGTGGATAGCAAGGAGAAGCTCTGGCAGGAATACAAGCGAACAAGGAGTCCGGAAATCCGCCACCAGCTCATCCTGTCCTACCTCTGGCTGGTTAAATATCTGGCTGGCCGGCTGGCCATCAAGCTACCTGCCTGTCTGAGCCAGGAAGATCTGGAAAGCTGCGGTGTTCTCGGGTTGATGGAAGCTATCGACAAGTTCGACCCGGACCGCGGCTACGACTTTGAGGCGTACGCCAGTACGCGGGTACGTGGAGCCATGCTGGATGAAGTGCGCCGGGCCAACTGGATGCCCCGTACCCTCTGGTACAAATTACAGCGGCTCCGGGCAGCCCGGGAGAAGCTGGAGAACCTCCACCAGGAGAAGGCGTCCATGGAGGCAGTGGCCCGGGAGATGGGTGTCTCCCAGGCTGAAGTGCACTACCTGGACAGCCAGTTTTACCGCCTGCATACACTGTCCCTGGATGAAATGGTAGCTACAGGCAACGGTGATCCCATCCGGCTGGGGGACCTGCTACCCGACGAGGCCATCCCCGACCCCCTGGACCGTATAACCGAAGAAGAAAATATAGAACTGCTGGCCCGTGCCGTGGCCAGCCTGCCGGAAAAAGACCAGCTGGTGCTGGCCCTGTACTACCAGGAGGGGCTGACCTTGAAGGAAATCGGGGCCGTGCTGGAAGTTTCGGAATCAAGGGTATGCCAGCTCCACAGTCGGGCCATCAACCGCCTGCGCAAGAAACTGGCAGAACTGAGCTAAAAGGGGGTACCCCAATCATGATCCGTGGCATTTATACCGCTGCTTCCGGTCTGGGCGTACAGCAGGCCAGGCTGGACGTGCTGGCCAACAACCTGGCCAACGCCTCCACCAGCGGCTTTAAAGCAGACGGCGTAATTCAAAAACCCTTTCCCCAGCTCCTGCTGGTGGAACAGCAGAACCTGGGCCCCGTAGAAATTGGGCCCCGCTGGCGTTATGTGGGTGCCACCAACCAGGGTGCTGCCGTCACCGGGGTGGTAACCAATTTTTCCCCGGGCCCCCTGAAGCCTACGGGGAAAAACACCCACCTGGCCCTGGCTACCGCCAATACTTTTCTGGTGGTCCAAACACCGGGGGGAGAACGTTACACCCGGGATGGTAATCTTGGAATAGACAGCGAGGGTTACCTGGTGGACTCCCGGGGCAACCGTGTGCTGGGGGAAGCGGGGCCGGTACAGGTGAAAAGTGATGATTTCCGCATTACTGACGGAGGAGAGATCATTCTGCCGGGAAAGGGACCGGCGGGCCGACTGCGGATTGTCCAGTTCGCCGATCTCAACCTGCTGACCAAAACCGAAGATAATTACTATACGGCTCCGGCGGGCAGCGCCCAGCCGGCGGCCAAGCCCGAAGTGCGCCAGGGTTATCTCGAAGGGTCCAATGTAGATCCCGCCGCTTCCATGGTGCAGCTGGTCAGCGCCGTCCGCTCCTACGAAGCGAACCAGCGGCTCCTGCAGGCCCAGGACCAGCTCCTGGACCTGGCGGTCAACCGGGTGGGGGCACTCAGGTAACCGGGCGGATGTGGTGAAAATGAGCCAGGGCGGCGCGTATCTTAAAACAGGCCGCCCGGCGACAAAAATATCTTAACAGACAAATGAATGAGGTGATCCCATGCTGCGAGCCCTCACGACCGGCGCCGCGGGACTGAACGCCCAGCAAATCCGCCTGGATACCTGCGCCAATAACCTGGCCAACATCAACACCCAGGGTTACAAAAAACAGGGGGTCAGCTTTGCCGACCTGCTCTACCGGGAAATGGGTTGGGAAGGCATACCCGCCGAAAAGGAGGTCCCGCCGGGATCCGGCACCCCCGGCCCCACACCACCGGAGGGAAGCGGTGTGCGGGTGGCCGCCGTTTCCCGGGACTTTCGACCCGGCGGCCTTATCCGCACCGGCTGGCCGCTTGATGTAGCCATCCAGGGTGAAGGTTTTTTCCGGGTGCGTCTTCCCGGCGGCGAATACGCTTATACCAGAGCCGGCAGCCTGACCGTGGGTGCGGACGGCCGGCTGCTCACCCAGCAGGGCTATCCCCTGGAACCGGAAATAATTTTGCCCCCCGGATATCAGTCCGTCACCCTTCATTCAGACGGCCGGGTGACGATAATAAACAGTGATCGACAACAGGAAGAGGTGGGCCGGCTTACCCTTTACTCCTTCACCAACCCGGCAGGTCTTGCCGCCCGGGGAGAAAACCTGTACCTGGCCACGGCGGCCAGTGGACAACCGGTCCAGGAATATCCGGGCTCGGGTGCTACGGGTACACTGGTCCCGGGCTGCCTGGAAGCCTCCAACGTGGACCTTACGGAGGAAATAGCCAGCCTTGTTGAAGCCCAGCGTGTCTACCAGCTGAATTTACGGGTGGTTGGTGCTGCTGATGAGATGTGGAGCATGGCCAACAACCTGCGCAAATAAAAATGGGGAGCCGATGCGGGGCGAACTGAATACCCCGGAAACGACTCAAGAAGGGGGACTGTAATGGAGCCGGCCAAGGTCGTCAACGACCCTTTGGAGATACAGGTCGGCATAGCCGACTATAAGATTGGCAAAGACCCGGCCCGGCTGATTACCCTGGGACTGGGTTCCTGTGTAGGGGTTAGCCTTTACGACCCCGTGCTCAAACTGGGCGGGCTTTTACACCTTATGCTCCCCGACAGTACCCAGTTCAACAAC
>NZ_JBNATZ010000183.1:0-5001 GCF_049701015.1 Desulfofundulus sp. | reverse complement strand
GTTGAACGACAGCGAGGTGGGTGTACTTGGTCTGGATGAGATTCTGGAAGAAGTCTCCAAGCTTTCGTTGACAGATGAGGAGGAGTTGGCGGCTGAATTGTTGTCCCGTTTCAAGACAAGAAATTACGTGCCGCCCACCGCGGAGAAAAAATATGCTACCGCCCTGGTTGCCGAATATAAAAAACGTTATGGTTAGCCGATAGAGAAAGAAAATGCCCGGACTCCAAAATGCGAAAAAGGACCCGGGCATTTAGACCTATTAAATGTTCACTCAATTCTGAAGCCTATTTAAAAAGGAGGTTGAGGAGGTATGTTTAAAAAATACAGCTTGAAGCTGGTGCGGCCCCAGTGCCACCCCTCCCGGCTGCGGGTAAATGCAATTGTGGAACTGGATGTAGATATCCGGGAAATATTTCCGTATCTCAACGCGGAACTGGGCAACTGCTTTTACCACCCGGAAGCACCATTCTTGCGTTTTGCCCAGGGAGGGAAAGTCTTCACTCTCCACCCCTCCCACTTTACCATAAACGGCCTGGAGGATGAAGAGGAAGCCCACCGCATGGTGGAGTTCATCCGGAAGCTGCTGGAAGACACATGGGCAAGGCGCGGGGAAATTGTCCCCAGTTTTCGCCGCGGCACTGAAGTCAAGGTGCTTGACGTTTACAAACTGCTGCCGCGCACCAACTGTGGGAATTGCGGAGAGAAAAACTGTATGGCCTTTGCAGCGGGGCTGATCAAACAGGAATTCACCCTGGCCGATTGCACCCCGCTTCTAGAACCCGCGCAGGAAGCAGCGCGGGAAAAGCTCACCCGGCTGCTTCAAGACGCAGGTTATCCTGTCTAAGCAACCTGCAACTTCATCTGGCCGCCCCCGGCTCGGGTACCACTTTGTCCCAGTATTTCTGCAGGTAAGGGGACAGTCTGAAAAATCCCGCCATGAAGAGCACCTGGATGAGCGGCTTGATGGCAATGATCATGACCGTCAATGGCGAGAAGAACACCACGGCCAGGGCCAGGGCGATGGAAATGTTTTTACCACTCACTCCGTAAGCCAGGGCTACCATATCAGGGTAACCAGTGCGGGTCAAACGGGCGTACAGGATGGAGATGCCGAATAAAAGCGTATAAAATATCACCAGCGGCAGGGCGATTATACCCAGATATTGCGGGTTACGTACCAGAGTTACAGATTCTGACATCATGGAGATAAAGAATACCAGGTACATGCCCAGAGCCGAAACGGCAGGAAAAACGGGCTGAAAATCGCCAAATTTCTTGGGTCCCCATTTTTTTACCAACCAGACCCTGGTCAGATTGCCCAGGACCAGGGGAATAACAATAGTATAAAAAATTGTTTGCAGCATTTTCCAGGCATCTACGGGGACATATTTGCCGGCCAGGGCACTCATCCATACCGGTATTAATACAATACCGGCCAGCAGACTGGTTACCGTGATCACCAGCGTCATGGGTGCATTTCCTTTGGCCATTGCCGTCCACGCCACGATCATGCCCGCACAGGGAACCACTCCGGTAAGGATAAGACCTACTGCAAAGTCCGGGTAACCGGATAAAAACATCCTGGCCAGGAGCGCCGCCAGCAGGGGGGATATGAGGTAATTAAAGACCATCACCACCGTCATGAACCCCACCCGCCTGGCCGCTCCAACCACTTCGCCGATTTTAATTCCCACCATCATGGGGTACAGCATAATGAACAGCGCTACCGGGTAGAAAACCTGCAGCCGCTTGCCGGTATCGGGCAGCAGATAGCCCAGCAGCAGTCCCAGGACAATTACCGCCATCAAAAGCTGGATCATGTGTTTGTTAATGAATTGTGCCACACGCACGTAACTTTCCCCCCAACGATATCAGAATTTTAATTTGCGTCGCTCAGGACAGCGTAGCACACCCTGTACCCTGTCACCTCGCATTTAAGGCCAGCACCGGTCCGTGTTTCTACCCCCAGATGGCTCCGTAAATCATCCCCGCTATGGTGGACAGAATCACAACCAGTGAAATATAGACGGCGGCCTTTCTGGTCCCCATTATCTGCCTGATCACAATCATGTTCGGCAGACTCAAGGCCGGTCCGGCCAGGAGCAGTGCCAGGGCCGGGCCCTTACCCATTCCGCTGCCGATGAGCCCCTGCAGGATGGGAACTTCCGTTAGGGTGGCAAAGTACATCAAAGCCCCGACTATGGAAGCAAGGAGGTTGGCGCCAAGGGAGTTTCCTCCCACCAGGGCCGAAATATATTTGGCCGGGATAATACCTGTATCGGCACCGGGTCTTCCCATGAGAAAGCCGGCCACCAGCACCCCGCCCAGCAGGAGCGGGAAGATCTGCTTGGCAAAGCCCCAGGTGGACTCCACCCAGCCGACCAGCTCGTCTTTAGTAAACCAGAGCTTCAATATTACCGCCAGCACGACCAGTAAGAAAGCTGTGAGGTACCAGTGCACCCGGTAGACGGCGCTGAAGAAACCCACCGGCTGGGCCGGCTTGCCCCAGGCGGCAAAGATCAGGATCAGGACCATGGTCAGGAAGTAAACTCCGTACTGCCACAGAGACCTCCTGTCTTCCGGGGGGGGTGGCAGGAGAAGGGCGGCTTCTTCCCTGGCCTTTTCTTCTTTACGGAAAATCAGGTGCATGAGCAGGCCTATGATGATGGAAAAGGACACCGCACCCACCGCCCGGGCGACTCCCAGATCAAAGCCCAGTACCCGGGCGGTAAGAATAATGGCCAGGACGTTTATGGCCGGGCCGGAATAGAGAAACGCCGTGGCCGGGCCGATACCGGCACCGCGGGTGTAGATGCCCGCAAAGAGCGGCAATACCGTGCAAGAACATACTGCCAGTACGGTACCCGACACCGAAGCGACGGCGTAAGATAGCACTTTATTTGCCCCCGCTCCGAAATATTTCAAAACCGAAGCCTGGGAAACAAACACCGCGATGGCCCCGGCGATGAAAAAGGCCGGCACCAGACAGGTCAAAACGTGCTTCCGGGCGTAGTCCTGGAGCATGAAAAATGCCTCCAGGATGGCCGACTGTACCCGCGGGTTGTGCAGCGGAATGTAAAAAGCCGCCAGGAAAATAGCAACCATTAAAAGGAACTTATCACGTTCTTTCAATGCCAGCACTCCTTTCATCCAATATCTAACATCAATATTTGCAGCACTAATGTTTACACGCCTGGCAGTTTAAGATCTGTTTTACCAATGTTATCCCACCCCCCCTGAAATTAAGTATATTAGGATATTGTAATATTGTCAAGCAAGAGTTTTTTATGCTTAAAGAAAAAGCGGGAAGCTTTCCTCCCGCTTCGTGCCTGCAGGTACTCGAACAAGGTAAGGAGATCTATTGTTTTTCTTCTTCGATGTAACGCTTGATGTCTTCTTTTCCGGGGACCTTGCCAAACACCTTGAGTTTGCCGTTAACCATCAGGCCCGGGGTGAGCATGACCCCGGCCTCCATGATCTCATCCAACTTTTCCACCTTTTTGATGTCAGCGCTCAAGCCCATCTCGCTGAGCGCTTCAGTCACCGCCTTATGCAGAGCCTTGCATTTTGGGCAGCCGGTTCCGAAAATTTTGATCTCCATAAACTTACACCTCCATGATTTATTTGGTCCACTACCGGCCTTAATTATGCCAGCATATCACTTATCCACGGGGTGACATTCGAAAAAACGGGGTGGCTCAGCTCAGCGCAATTCATACGCGAAATATTTACGCCTGAAGGCCAGGGCCACGTTGACCAGGCCGATCAGCACGGGCACCTCCACCAGGGGACCGATGACGGTGGCAAAGGCCTGGCCGGACTTGAGGCCGAACACCGCCACGGCCACGGCGATGGCCAGTTCGAAGTCGTTGCTGGCGGCGGTAAAAGCAAGGGTGGTGGTTGTTGCGTAATCCGCCCCAATCAACTTCCCCAGGTAAAAAGTCACAAGCCACATGAACACAAAATATAAGGTTAGAGGGATAACCACCCGGATGACATCGATGGGCAGGGTTACTATTACTTCACCCTTTAAGGAGAACATGACCAGAATGGTGAACAGCAGGGCAACCGGAGTAATCATCCTGATCCGGGGAATAAAGTTCCGCTCGTACCAGTCCCTCCCCCTTGCGCGGACCATGACGGTACGGGTTATGATTGCCGCGATAAAAGGTATGCCCAGGTAAATAAAAACGCTCTTGGCTATTGCAGCCATGGAAACATGCACGACTACACTGGAAAGGCCAAGCCAGGCGGGAATTACCGTCAGGAATATATAAGCATAAATAGAATAGGTCAGCACCTGGAAGATGGCGTTGAAGGCCACCAGCCCGGCCGCGTATTCGGGACTGCCTCCTGCCAGGTCGTTCCATACCAGAACCATGGCTATGCAGCGGGCCAGACCTACCAGAATGACCCCGGCCATCAGATCCGGTTTATCGCGCAACAGCAGGACGGCCAGGGAGAACATGACTACCGGGCCGACAATCCAGTTCATGATCAGGGACAGGGCCAGTATCTTTTTGTTGCTGAAAACTGCGGGCAACTCTTCGTAACGTACTTTCGCCAGGGGCGGGTACATCATCAGGATGAGTCCGATGGCAATGGGAATGTTGGTCGTACCGACCTGAAACTTGCCCCAGAAACCTGCAATCTGCGGGTATATATAGCCCGCCAGCACACCCACGGCCATGGCCAGGAAAATCCACAGGGTCAGGTAACGATCGAAGAATGAAAGCCTGCGCGTTACCGATTCAGCCATATTTGCTACCTCCTGTTATCTCTTTTTCCCGGGCAAACCCTGGTAATAATATACCCCGTTAAGCCGTGTAAACACCCACCGGGTGCTTCATCCAAAGGGTACCCTTCACTTTTTACCGTCCAGCTCGGCCTGTTTGATCAGGTAATGCTCCGCGGCCGTAAGAACCTCCCCGTCCTCAACAATCGGTTCCATGTAATAAAGGCATGGCCAGCGGTGCAACTGTTCAGCAGGCGGTATCAACC
>NZ_JBNATZ010000182.1:0-5025 GCF_049701015.1 Desulfofundulus sp. | reverse complement strand
TGTGTTCCTCCTGGTACTACTACCGCTACACCAGTCCCCGGGACGACAGGCAGCCCTGTGACCGGGCCAGGGTGGACTACTGGTTGCCTGTAGACCAGTACATCGGCGGTGTGGAACACGCCATTTTACATCTCCTGTATTCCCGTTTCTTCACCAAGGTGCTCTATGACCTGGGACTGGTGGGCATTCAGGAACCTTTCACCAACCTGTTAACCCAGGGCATGGTGCTGAAAGACGGTGCCAAGATGTCCAAGTCTAAGGGGAATGTGGTGAGTCCGGAGGAGATTGTGGCCAGGTACGGGGCCGATACCGCCCGTCTTTTCATCCTCTTCGCCGCGCCTCCCGAGCGGGACCTGGAATGGAGTGACCAGGGGGTGGAAGGCTGCTACCGGTTCCTCAACCGGGTCTGGCGCCTGGTCACTTCCGTGGCCGATGGGTTGCTGGAGGCACCTCCAAGACCGGCGGGTAAACTGGTGGGAGTTAACCGCCACATGCACAGGCTCACACACCTGACCATTAAAAAGGTCACCGAAGATATCGGCAACCGGTTTAACTTCAACACTGCCGTCAGCGCCATCATGGAGCTGGTGAACGCCCTGTACCAGTACAAAGAGGTGCCGGAAACCGACCGTGACCCGGCAGTTTTGCGGGAGGGGATCGAACACCTGCTGATCCTGCTGGCCCCCTTTGCCCCCCATATTACCGAAGAGCTTTGGGAAGCCACCGGCCACAGGGAGAGCATCCACAAACAGCCCTGGCCCGCCTACGATCCAGAGGCTATTGTGGAAGACGAGATCACCATTGTGGTGCAGGTGAACGGCCGGGTACGTGAGAGGGTCCTGGTTCCCGCTGGTATCAGCCCGGCTGAAATGCAGGAAGTGGTGCTGGCCCAGCCCCGGGTGCAGAAACTGTTGGAGGGCAAGCAGATAGTGAAGGTCATCCCCGTGCCGGGGAAACTGGTGAACATCGTGGTGAAATAAATTACGGGGCCGCCCGGTGCAGTAAGCCGGCGGCCCTTCTTGCGGGCTGTCGTCCGGCGTTTCCCCCGACCTTTTTGCAGAAATCATGCAAAACGAGGTGGTCTGTATGCGTTACAAAATTGTCGTAGTCGGTGGAGGTCCCGGAGGTTATGTGGCGGCCATCCGGGCGGCCCAGCTGGGTGCCCGGGTGGCGCTGGTGGAAAAGGAGGAACTGGGGGGGACCTGCCTGAACCGGGGCTGTATTCCCACCAAGGTGCTGGCTGCTGCTGCCGGGATCCTGGACAGCATAAAGAGGGCCGGCGAGTTCGGCATCTCCACCGGGACGGTGGAGGTGGACATGGCCGCCCTGATAGAGCGCAAGCGGCAGGTTGTTAAGCGGCTTGCTTCCGGTATCCAGTTTTTGCTGCAGAAGAACAAGGTGGAGCTGGTACGCGGGACGGCCGTGCTGACATCGCCGCGCACGGTTAAAGTAAGCCTGCCCGATGGCACTGAGCGGGAATTGGAGGCGGAGAATATTGTCCTGGCCACGGGTTCCAGCCCGGCGCTCATCAAGAGCCTGGGGTATGACGGCCGGCAGGTGATCACCTCCGACGAGGCATTAGACCTCACGTCGGTTCCGGGCAGGTTGCTCATTATCGGCGGAGGTGTGGTGGGATGCGAGTTTGCTTCCATATTTGCCGCGCTCGGGAGTAAAGTTACCGTGGTGGAGATGATGCCCACCATCCTGCCAAATGTGGATAAGGAAGTTTCCCGGTACATACAGGGCGTTTTCAAACGCCGGGGGATCACCGTCAAGACGGGGGCCGGCATCAAGACTGTCCGGAAGGATGCCGGTGAAGTGGTGGCCGGGCTGGAAAGCGGTGAGGAAATTGCCGCCGACCTGGTCCTCATCTCCGTCGGTCGTGTCCTGAATACCGGCGGACTGGGGCTGGCGGAAGTGGGTGTAGCCCTGGGGGAACGGGGCGAGGTGCTGGTGAATGAGCGCATGGAAACCTCGGTTCCGGGTATCTACGCCGTGGGAGACATTACAGGTAAGATCCAGCTGGCCCACATGGCTTCCGCTCAGGGGCTGGTGGCCGTGCACAACATTATGGGCAGTTCCAGGATTATGGACTACCGGGTGGTACCGTCCTGTATCTTCACCAGCCCCGAAGTGGGGGTGGTGGGCCTGACCGCCGACGAGGCCAGGGCCCGGGGATACGCTGTCAAAACGGCCAAATTCCCCATGATGGCCTGCGGGAAGGCACAGGCCATGGGGGAAACGGAGGGTTTCGTGAAGATGGTGGCCGACGCCCAAACCGACCGCCTTCTGGGCGTGCACATAGTGGGCCCCCATGCTTCCGACCTGGTGGCCGAAGCAGCTCTGGCTCTGGAGGCGGATATGACGGCCGCGCGGCTGGCACAGGTCATACACGCCCACCCCACCCTGGCGGAGGCTGTCCTTGAAGCGGCGGAAGGTATCCACGGGCTCAGCATTCACGCTTGACCTGCGTTTGTCCGGGTGTTCAGCCGTGCCGGGATTGAACAGGTACCGGGATTTGAACGGTTGCTGAACGCCTCAAAATTTGCAACAATAGCAAGAGAGATTGGAAGGAAAGCCGGGGGTGATGTTTGTGGCCGGGGGCGGCAGACTTCCTCTGGAGCGTTTGCTCGAAGAGGCCTGGCAGGTGCGCTGCCGGAACTTCGACCACCGGGTGGAGTTCGTGCGGCCCACAGCCACCCGGGCGGTGAGTGTTACCGGCACCGCCTGTGCTCTGAATTGCGCCCACTGCGGGGGCCACTTTTTACGGGGGATGCTGCCGCTGACCCGGCTCATGGAGCGCTGGCAAAAAGGCGAAGAGCTCCCCTGGAGCAGCTTGCTCATTTCGGGTGGCTGCGACCCTGAAGGGGTGGTGCCTGTGACCAGCCACCTGGGCCAGCTGCGGGAACTGGCGGCCCGCTTTAAACTGAACCTGCACCCGGGTCTGGTGGACGGGGAAGCGGCCCGGTGCATCGGTCAGGTGGCCAGCGCGGTTTCCTTCGATTTTATCCTGGATGGGGATACCATTGCAGAGGTTCTGGGGCTCCCCTACGGCCCACAGGATTACCTGCGGGTCTACCGTCACCTCAGGCGTTATAACCGGGTTTTCCCCCACCTGGTGGTGGGGCTAAGGGGCGGCCGGCTCTCCGGGGAGTACCGGGTGCTGGAAGCGCTGGTTGAACTGGGGGCGGAGGCCCTGGTGGTGATTGTATTTTTCCCGGTACCCGGCACTGCCTACGGGGGATGTCAGCCCCCCACCCTGGAAGAGGTGGCGCGCCTTCTGGCTACCGCCCGGATCATGCTCCCCCGGATGCCCATCTACCTGGGATGCATGCGCCCGGCGGGGAGTTACCGGGCCCGGCTGGATGCCCTGGCGGTGAAGGCGGGGGTGAACCGGCTGGTGCTGCCCGCCCCGCCGGCCCTGGAACTGGCCCGGGAGCTGGGCCTTGAGGTGGGCTGGCGCTGGGAATGCTGCGTTTTATGATTTACGGGGCCGGCCGGCTCCTCCTTGTTTTGGGGTGATGAAGTTTGTACTGGTATGTTTCCGAAGGAACGGCGGCGGTGCTGGGCCTTCTCCCTGTACGGCCGGACGTGGCGCCCACCACCGCCTATTTTATGACCGGGGAACATTGCGCCCGGGACTGCGCCTTCTGTGCCCAGGCCCGCTCCAGCCGGGGGCGTGCCCACCGCCTTTCCCGGGTGGTGTGGCCCCCCTTTCCCGCCGGGGAGGTCCTGCCCCGCCTGGGGGACGCCTACCGCGCCGGGCGGGTACGCCGGGCCTGCTTTCAGGTGGTTCACCAGGGGGATTACCTCCAGCGGGTCCGGCAGGCCATTGCCGAAGTGCGCAGGGAGGTGGACATCCCCCTGTGCGTTTCCATTGGCCTGCGCGCGGTGGAGCAGGTGCAGGAACTGCTGGACGCAGGGGTGGATGTGGTAGGCCTGCCCCTGGATGCGGCTACCCCTCAGCTCTACCGGGATGTCAAGGGCGGCAGCTGGGAGCGGCACCTCCGCTTGCTGCAGGAAGCGGCGGCACGGTTCCCGGGCCGGGTGGGGACCCACTTAATCATCGGCCTGGGCGAGAGTGAGGAAGAGGCCATACGGCTAATTGGAGAGATTGAAGCCCGGGGGATAGGTGTCGCCCTCTTTGCCTTTACCCCGCTGCCCGGTACCAGGCTGGAGCACCACCGGCCTCCCGACCTGAGGACCTACCGGCGGGTCCAGGCGGCCCACTACCTCTTCAAGCGGGGCCTGGTGAATCCGGACGGGATGAAATTTAAGGACGGGAGGCTCGTGGACTGGGGCATCTCCCGGGAGGAGCTTGCCTTTCACCTGGCGGACGGTGAGGCTTTCCGCACCACGGGCTGCCCGGACTGCAACCGGCCCTACTACAACGAGCGGCCCGGGAAAACCCCCTACAACTACCCCCGTCCCCTCAAACCCCGGGAAGCCGCTGAAGCGGTGGGGCTTGTGGTGGGGGACTAATTTAAAAATATTTCTAAAGCAAAAGTTTGACGTCAACTTGGTTCACTCTTAGCGGGGAGAAATTCATACATATCGGCCTCTCATGTAGTTATGCCAGTAGGGTGGTAAATGTCTCGCATGCATTTCGCTTTTAGTGATATAATTGATCCATCCAAGGAACAACGAACCGCTGATGCTTAAAAAATCTGAACCAGTTATTTTTTCGCAAATGCAGGGGGGTAGAATGCAAAAAGAGGATTTTCGAAAATTTCGGTGCTGGCCGGGATCACCTGATATGGTAAAAGACCAGGATTATCAAGGGATGCGAGGTTTCGCCCGCGGTCGGTTACAACCACTGACCCGACGACAAGGGGACTGAAAGATAGAATCTATACTTGTTCCCGCTGCGGGGAGCGAACGTTACAACCACTGACCCGACGACAAGGGGACTGAAAGGGTAACGTAGTATGGGAATGGGAGATTGTTGAATATCGTTACAACCACTGACCCGACGACAAGGGGACTGAAAGGTACCTGGGTCACCGGGGGAACGAGTGTTTGTCA
>NZ_JBNATZ010000181.1:0-5028 GCF_049701015.1 Desulfofundulus sp. | reverse complement strand
AGGCGAATAATGGTTACGTGGCGATTTTGTTGAAAGGAGTAAAGTTTTCTGTGAAAAGAGAAAGCAAAAAGGCCAGTTACGGAAGCATGGAACGCTGGTTGATTACCTATGCCGACATGATCACCCTGTTACTGATCTTTTTCATTGTCATGTATTCGTTAAGCCAGGTTGATATCAAGAAATTCCGCATGCTCGCCGAATCATTAAGTAAAGCCATGGGCGGTGGCGGAGTAATACTCGATAACCTGGGTCCTTCGGTGGTTCCGGGGATCAGCGGCACAGAAGTGGAAACGCGGGAAGACGTGGCGGACCAGACGGAAATGGAAAATATTCGCCAGGAACTTTTGCGCCAGATACAGCAGCAGGGCCTGGCAGCGCGGGTTTCGGCCACCAGTGAAGAACGGGGAATCGTCCTGAGCTTCCAGGATGAAGTCCTATTTAAACTGGGGTCGGCGGAACTAACTCCCCGGGCCAGGGAGATTATTGCTGCCGTGGCCCCCATACTCCTGAAAACACATAATTACATACGCATTGAAGGACACACCGACAACCTGCCCATCAAAACAGACCGCTATCCTTCAAACTGGGAACTGTCCACGGCCCGTGCTACAGCAGTGGTGCAGGAATTAATCCGGACGGTCGGCTTTCCACCACAGAGACTTTCAGCTGTGGGCTATGGGGAATACCGGCCGAGGGTGCCCAATGACTCGGAAGCCCACCGGCAGATGAACCGCCGGGTTGATATCGTTATCCTGCGCAGCAAGTATAAAGGATCGGAGCCGGGATTCTCACCAGCCCCGCCCCAGGATTAAGTTACAGGAAAGGGATGACTGATGGATCTTGCCATACTTGGGTTCGTAATCGCAGTAGTGGCTCTGGTGGGCGGTTTTGTACTGGAGGGGGGACATGCCGGTGCCCTTTTGCAGCCTACAGCCGCGTTGATAGTTTTCGGAGGTACTATAGGCGCTACAGTTTTCAGTTTTACTTTGAGCGATTTAAAACAGGTTCCCCGGCTTTTCCGCGTGGGGCTTTTTCGTACCATTCCAGAACCCACAGAAACTATCGAACTCATTGTCAGCCTGGCCGATGAAGCCAGACGGGAAGGGTTGCTTTACCTGGAAAATCGCCTGGGCGAAGTGGATGATTCATTTCTGCGCAAGGGCATCCAGCTGGTTGTGGACGGAACCGACCCGGACCTGGTACGCAATATCCTTGAGGCTGAACTTTACGCCATTCAAGAGCGGCACAATGTTGGAGCGGGCATCTTCGAAGCCGCCGGGGGCTACGCTCCCACCATGGGCATCATCGGTACGGTCATGGGCCTGGTGCACGTTCTCAGCTCGATCCAGTCCCCGGAAAATCTGGGCCCTGCCATTGGCATGGCCTTCATAGCCACCCTGTACGGTGTAGCCAGCGCCAACGTGCTATGGCTTCCCCTGGCGGCAAAGCTGCACAACCTGAGCAAAAAGGAAATGCTCCTGCGCCAGTTGATGCTGGAAGGCATCGTCTCCCTGCAGGCCGGGTACAACCCCATTCTTATTCGCGAAAGGTTGACCGCCTTTCTTAAGCCGGAAGCCCGGCAGGAGCGGGAAGAAAAATACGAGGAATAAATTTGTTCCCGTCCCGGTATGTACCTGGTGCCGGTTTCAAGAAGTCCCGGCACCTTTGCTCTATAAAAATACATAGCTCTCTAAAAATACATAAAAGGAGAGGTGCCCATGGGCGGCGAACGGCGGAGCGAGCTGCAATTAGTAGTTTTTCGTTTAAAAGAGCAAACCTATGGCGTGGACATCAGCCATGTTCTGGAAATCATACGGGCTCTGGACATTACAGCCATTCCAGGTACTCCGGACTTCGTGGAGGGCGTGATCAACCTGCGGGGACGCGTCGTACCAGTAATCGACCTGGCCCGCCGCCTGGGGTTGGACCCCGTCAATGTAACCGCAAACACCCGCATCGTGATTGTGGAAGTGGGTGGAACTACCGCAGGGATGATGGTGGACGGGGTGTCGGAAGTATTGAGCCTGTCACAGGAGAGCATCCAGCCCCCACCACCCATGGTAGCGGGAATTGCCGCTGCTTATTTAAAGGGCATTGCACTACTGGATGATCGCCTGATCATCCTTCTGGACACAACCCGGATCTTCCACCGGGAGGAAAAAGAAGCTTTACAGGAACTTGCAAACCGGGTTGCAAAACGGGCCGCTTCATAAAAGCTTACTGTAAAGCTTACCGTTTAAAAGAAGGTGAACGAAGGATGGTGGATTAAATGTTCACGGAAGAAGAGGTGGCCGTATTTTTAGAAGAGCTAGAAGAGAAACTCCAGGTAATCAACGATAACGTTTTGCTGCTCGAACGCGAGGGGGGCAGCCCCGAAGTAATTCAGGAAATTTTCCGGGCCGCTCATACCATCAAGGGCTCCTCGGCCGTCATGGGTTACGAGAAAATGTCTACTCTGACTCACGAAATTGAAAATCTTTTCGAGCGGCTGCGCCAGGGCGAAATGGAGGTTTCCGAAACCATCGTGGATATCCTCTTTGAAGCCCTGGATACTTTAAAACTTTTGAAAGACGAGATTACAGGCCAGGCGAGTGATGTTGACGTTTCGGCAGTGATCGAAAAATTACGCGCCTGCCAGCTCACCTGCGGGACGGGAGCGGCGGGCGGCGGGCGGGCAGGCAACGGAAGCCTACCGGGTCCGGCGGGAACAGGTGATGCGCGGGAGCCTGTGGGTGTGTCTACCCCGGCTCGGGGCACGGGGGCTGACACCGGCACTGCTGGCTACCAGACCTACCGCGTGACCCTGGAACTGGAAGATGCAGTGGAAGAAGTGGTGCGGGAAGCGGAACTCCGGGGCTTCCAGGCCTACCAGGTGGATGTCGGCATCGACCGGGGCTGCCAGATGAAAGCGGTAAGGGCTTTTTTAATCTTTGAAACCCTGCAGCAAATAGGGGAAATTGTAAAAAGCGTCCCCCCGGCTGAGGATCTGCAGGAAGGCAACTACGAACACGGTTTTACCGTGGTGCTGCTTACCAGGGAGGATGCCGGGCAGGTACACGACCTGGTGTTCTCCATTGCCGAGGTTAGCAGCGTGGAGGTCCGGCCGGTCAAACCGGGGGCGGTAGAAAAAACAACTGCCCGGGAGGCCGAACCCTGGAAGGTGGTAAAAAAGGAAACTCCATCACCTGGTAAGGATACCGTAAAAACCGTGCGGGTGGACGTACAGAAGCTGGACACCCTGATGAACCTGGTGGGGGAACTGGTAATCGACCGCACCCGGCTGGACCGTTTCGTGGAAGTTTTCGAAAGCCGTTACGGATCTGACGACCTGGTGGAAAACATAGTGGAGATATCCAACCACCTGGGACAGGTGACCAACGACCTGCAGGAAGAAATCATGAAAGCGCGTATGTTACCCGTAGCCCAGGTTTTCAACCGCTTGCCCCGGATGGTAAGGGACCTGGCCCATAAAATGGGCAAGGAAATCGATTTTATCATCGAGGGCAGGGAAACGGAGCTGGACCGCAACGTAATCGAGGTCATAGGTGACCCCCTCATCCACCTTTTGCGCAACGCCGTGGACCACGGCATTGAACCCCCCGAGGAAAGGGTACGCCTGGGCAAACCGCGTGCCGGCCGGCTGCTCTTGAAAGCGGCTTACGTTGAGAGTAACATCGTGATTACTCTGTCTGACGACGGGCGGGGAATGGACCCGGATAAAATGCGGCAGAAAGCGGTGGAGAAGGGATTGATGACTCCAGAACAGGCCGCCCGGGCCAGTGACCGGGAAATCCTGGACCTCATTTTTACGCCCGGTTTTTCCACCGCCGGTACCGTAAGCGACGTTTCCGGCCGGGGGGTGGGTATGGACATAGTGCGCAACCAGATCGAACAGATAAACGGCTCGGTGGAATTCACCACCGTCCCCGGCAGAGGTACCACCTTCACCATCAAGCTGCCCCTGACCCTGGCCATCATACGGGCACTGATGGTGACCCTCGGGGATAACGTGTACGCCTTCCCGTTAACCAATGTGCTGGAAACCCTGACGCTGAAACCCGGGGAAATCCGGCGCGTGCGCCACGCCGAAGTCATTGTGGTGCGCGGTCAGGTGCTGCCCCTGGTACGGCTGGCCAATCTGTTCCAGGAGACAAGCGGGGAGGAAGGCAAGCTTTCAGTGGTCATCCTGGGCTCCGGGGATAAAAAGGTGGGCGTGGTGGTGGACCGGCTCATTGGCGAGCAGGAAATCGTGATCAAGTCCCTGGGAGGGTACCTCGGGCAGGTCCCCGGTCTTTCAGGGGCCACCATCCTGGGCGACGGCAAGGTGGCTCTGATTGTGGACGCCAGGAGTATCGTGAAAGAAGCAGGTGTGGAAGAAATTGTCTGTGAGCTGAACAGGGCGGGGTAGAAGCTATCCAATAAGGGTGAGTTGACTGAAAAGGGGTCTTGACGTGTGGCGGCGATTCGGGTGCTGGTGGTGGATGATTCGGCTTTGATGCGCCGTTTAATCACCCGCCTCCTGGAAGAACGGGGTTATAATGTAATTGGCACGGCGGCAGACGGAGAAGAAGCTGTGGCCAGAATATGCGCCCTGAAACCCGATGTGGTATCCCTCGACCTGGAAATGCCCGTACTTGACGGTCTGGGAGTACTGCGCAGGGTGATGAGGGAGTGCCCCGTCCCGGTGGTCATGCTCAGTTCCCATACTACAGCGGGTGCCCGGGCCACCATGCAGGCCCTGTCCCTGGGAGCGGTAGATTTTGTGGCCAAACCCTCCAGCCCGGCCCAACTGGACGCCATGGTCGCGGAACTGGTGGAAAAACTGCGCGCCGCCGCCACAGTGGCGGCCAGCAAGCTGGTACGTCCCGGGGCGGGTATGGCCTTAACCCCTTATTACGCCGGAAAGGCAGGGCCTTCACCGCCTTCCCCGGGTAGAAAGAATATGGGACTTCACCAGACGCCTCCAGCCCCGCCGGGCAAGCCGGCCGGGTTCTCCAGCAGTGCCGGGCCCTTTCCAGAACGTGCCGG
>NZ_JBNATZ010000180.1:0-5042 GCF_049701015.1 Desulfofundulus sp. | reverse complement strand
CCGGGGAATTCAAGGAGCGCCTGGCAAGAGGGGCCACCCTGGACGACCTCCTGCCCGAGGCGTTTGCCGTGGTGCGGGAGGCCAGCCGGCGGGTCCTGGGGATGCGCCATTTTGATGTTCAGTTGATGGGCGGTATCGTCCTGCACCAGGGGAAAATTGCTGAAATGAAGACGGGTGAAGGTAAAACCCTGGTGGCTACGCTGCCGGTGTATCTCAATGCCCTCACCGGCCGGGGTGTCCATGTGGTCACGGTGAACGATTACCTGGCCCGCCGGGACAGCGAGTGGATGGGCCGGATTTACAAGTTTCTGGGCCTCTCCGTGGGTCTCATCGTGCACGGTCTGGATACGGCCGAACGGCGCAGGGCTTACGCTGCCGACGTGACCTACGGTACCAACAACGAATTCGGCTTTGACTATTTACGTGATAACATGGCCATCCACCCGGACCAGCTGGTGCAGCGGGAACTTTTTTACGCCATCGTGGACGAGGTGGACAGCATTCTCATCGACGAGGCCCGCACGCCTCTGATCATCTCCGGCCAGGCCGACAAGGCCACCGATCTGTATTATACCTTCGCGCGCCTGGTACCAAAGCTGCAGAAGGACGTCGACTACACGGTGGATGAAAAGGCGCACACGGTTACCCTTACTGAAGAGGGCGTGGCCAGGGTGGAAAAAATGCTGGGCGTGGAAAACCTCTACGACGACCAGCACATGCAGCTGACCCACCACCTGAACCAGGCCTTGAAGGCCCATGCCCTGATGAAGCGGGACCGCGACTACGTGGTCAAGGACGGCCAGGTGATCATTGTGGACGAATTCACCGGCCGGCTGATGTTCGGGCGCCGTTACAGCGACGGCCTGCACCAGGCCATCGAGGCCAAAGAAGGTGTGCGGGTGGAGCGGGAGTCCCAGACCCTGGCCACCATCACCTTCCAGAACTACTTCCGCATGTACAAGAAGCTGGCCGGGATGACGGGCACCGCGGCCACCGAGCAGGAGGAATTCCGCAAGATCTACGGACTCGACGTGGTGGTCATTCCCACCCACAAGCCCATGATCCGCAGGGACCTGCCCGATGTGGTTTATAAGACCGAACAGGCCAAGTTCCGGGCGGTGGTGGAGGAGATTGCCCGCCGCCACGCCACCGGCCAGCCCGTGCTGGTCGGTACCATCTCCATCGAGAAGTCGGAGATCTTGAGCCAGATGCTGAAAAGGCGGGGCATCCCCCACCAGGTGTTGAACGCCAAATACCACGACAAGGAGGCCGAAATCGTGGCCCAGGCCGGGCGGTTGGGGGCGGTGACCATTGCCACCAACATGGCCGGGCGGGGTACCGACATCCTCCTGGGGGGTAACCCGGAATTCCTGGCCCAGGCCGAGCTGCGCCAGCAGGGGTACGACCCGGCTGACGACGATCCTCAGGTGCGGGAGCTCTACCGGGCCGCTCTGGAGAAATACAAAAAAATCACTGATGAGGAGCACGACCGGGTGGTGGCCCTGGGCGGGCTGCACATCATCGGTACGGAGCGCCACGAAAGCCGGCGCATTGACAACCAGCTGCGCGGACGTGCGGGCCGCCAGGGGGACCCGGGTTCGAGCCAGTTCTTTATTTCCCTGGAAGATGATTTGATGCGGCTGTTCGGTTCCGAGAATATCGCCGGGCTCATGGACCGGCTGGGCATTGAAGAAGATATGCCCATCGAGCACGCGCTGGTCACCAGGTCCATCGAGACCGCCCAGAAACGGGTGGAAGGACGCAACTTCGACATCCGCAAGCACGTCCTGCAGTACGACGACGTGATGAACCAGCAGCGGGAAGTGATCTACCGCCAGCGGCGGCAGGTTCTCATGGGCGAAAATCTCAAAGAAGTCGTCTTGCAGATGATTGCCGAGACTGTCCAGCGGGCGGTGGACACGTACTGCCCCGAGGGGGTGCACGAGGATGAGTGGGACCTGGCGGGGCTTTTGAATTATGCCGGGCAGCTCTTCCTCCCGGACCACAAGCTCACCCCCGGGGATTTCACCGACATGGGCCGCCGGCAGATCATCGAAGAGCTCAAGGAGAGGGCCCTGGCTGCTTACGAAGCCCGGGAATCGGAGCTGGGCGCCGAAACCATGCGGGAGCTGGAGCGGGTCCTGCTGCTCCGTATTGTGGACGAGAAGTGGATGGACCACCTGGACGCCATGGACCAGCTGCGGGAAGGCATCGGACTCCGGGCGTACGGGCAGAAGGACCCCCTGGTGGAGTATAAATTTGAAGCCTACGAAATGTTCCAGAACATGATCGCCAGCATCCAGGAGGACCTGGTACGCTATATTTACCGGGTCAACGTGGTGCAGGCTCCGCAGCCGCAGGAGCGAAAGCTGGTGGAAAACCGCTACCAGGAGGAAGGACCCCGGCAGCCGGTGCGCCGGGAACAAAAGGTGGGGCGCAACGATCCCTGCCCCTGCGGCAGCGGTAAGAAATACAAGAAATGCTGCGGCCGCGCGGCCGCAAGCTAAAGCCATCGTAAGTATTCAGTTCCGCTAGGGGGGTGCGGCGCTGTCCGGAGCGAACGACTTGCGAAGCGCCGGTAACAGCACCCGGTGAAGCGAGGTTGCCGGCTCGGCTCTCGAGGACGCCAAATGACAGCAAGTGAAAAAACACCTGCCAGTGACACATCGGTCAGTTTAATTATGATCGAGAGACAACAATATCGATGGTAATCCGCAGAGAGCCAGAGCCGGTCCGAAGCGAGCCGAGGTGCTGTCGACGCGGAGCACTGGAGTGAGCGGGGACAGCGCCGCACCCAACCGGGTTTACCGAATGTTTACAAGCCATCAAATAACAAGAGGTGAATGGCATGTACGCCGATTTATCCCGGGAGCTCGAGAACCTGGGTGAACGCATTGAAGAATTGAGGGTTTCTCTTTGACATTGCCGGGAAGGAAGAAGAGATAAAGCGCCTTGAGGAAGCCATGCTGGACCCCGGTTTCTGGAACGACCAGGAACGGGCCCAGCAGTTGACGCAGAAACTGGCCGTTTTAAAGGACCGGGTGGCCCAGTACCGGGAACTGGCCCGGGCTCACGAGGACCTGTCCGTACTCCTGGCCCTCGGCGAAGAGGAGGAGGACGAGGCGGTGGCCCGGGAAGTGGCCGGGGAGCTGAAGAAGCTGGCCCGGCGGGTGGAGAAGATGGAGCTGGAGGTGCTGCTGAGCGGCCCTTACGATCGGGGGAACGCCATTGTCTCCCTCCATGCCGGGGCGGGCGGCACCGAAGCCCAGGACTGGGTGCAGATGCTCCTTCGCATGTACACCCGCTGGGCCGAGGAAAAGGGTTACCGCGTTTCCATCATGGATCTGCTGCCCGGTGACGAGGCGGGTATAAAAAGCGTAACCTTTTCCGTAACCGGCCCCAACGCTTACGGCTACCTGCGGGCGGAGAAGGGCGTCCACCGGCTGGTGCGCATTTCCCCCTTTGATGCCGCCGGCCGGCGGCACACCTCCTTTGCTTCGGTTGATGTGCTCCCCGAGGTGGAAGAAGATGTACAGCTGGAAATCAGGCCCGAAGATTTGAAGGTCGACACCTTCCGTTCCAGCGGGGCCGGCGGGCAGCACGTGAATAAAACCGAGTCTGCGGTGCGTATCACCCACCTGCCCACGGGTATCGTGGTCCAGTGCCAGAGCGAGCGCTCCCAGATTGCCAACCGTAACGCGGCCATGAAGCTGCTCAGAGCAAAGCTTCTGGACCTGGAAATGAAGAAAAAGGAGGCCGAACTGGCCGCCCTGCGGGGCGAGCAGGGGGAGATCGCCTGGGGCAACCAGATCCGCTCTTACGTTTTTCACCCCTACAGTCTGGTCAAGGACCACCGTACCGGGGTGGAGGTGGGCAACGTCCAGGCGGTCATGGACGGGGAGATAGACGAATTTATCTCCGCCTATTTGCGGCAGCAGGCAAAGGGTTAGAACCAGTGCCACGCGCACTGGTTTTATTTGTCTTTTTACATTTTCCCATAATTCCTTGATGATTCTTTAACAATCCCTCTATATAATAAGTGTAAAGTTTGGTTAATAAGGTAAGCCGGACTCTTTTCCGTGAGAGTCTGGCTTTTTGGTACGATGGAAAATAGGGGGGTCGGGGTTTGTTCCGCGTTTTCCTGGTTGAAGATGAAGTCAACTTGAGCAATATACTGGTCTCCTACCTGGAAAAAGAAGGCTGGGAAGTACGGTCCTTCAATGATGGTCAGTCCGCCCTGCGGGCCATACATGAGCACCCGCACCTCTGGATTCTGGACATCATGCTTCCGGATATCGATGGCTATCAGCTCCTGCGCAGCATCAAAGAGGCGTCGCCGGACGTTCCTGTGATCTTCATATCGGCCAGGGATGCCGACCTGGACCGCATTATAGGTCTGGAAATGGGAAGTGACGATTACCTGGCCAAACCATTTTTACCCCGCGAACTGGTTATCCGCGCGCACCGTCTCCTGGAACGGGTGTACAGGCCAAAGTCCGGGAGTTCATTGATCAGCCTCCACCCCTATGTCCTGGATGAAGACAGACGCATGGTCCTCAAGGGGCGGGATGAAATTGAGTTGACATCGAAGGAATTCGACCTGCTTTTGTATTTTGCCAGAAACAGGGGACAGGCTCTATCCCGGGAGCAGATCATCAACCATGTTTGGGGCGGGGACTATGTCGGCAGCGACCGGTCCGTGGATGACCTTGTGCGGCGGCTGCGGAAAAAAATGCCGGACCTGCGCATTGAAACCATCTATGGCTTCGGGTACAGGATGACGGTGAAATGAAAAAAATCTCCCTGACGGTCAAAATGTGGCTGGCCCTCTCGCTGGTAAGCCTGCTGGTGTATGTGGTCGTCATACTCGTTATGCCTTTCCTGATCCGCAATTATTTTACGGTTACCATGATGGAACCGAACGTACCGCCGAAAAAAAGTGACGGCCGGGGGTCGCCGCCTCCCGGACCACCTCCCGCGCCCCCTGTGGCAGGCCCGCAGGACTTTCGTATCCATGATTTTATTGTTTTGGATGACGGGAC
>NZ_JBNATZ010000179.1:0-5079 GCF_049701015.1 Desulfofundulus sp. | reverse complement strand
CAGTGTGTTGACTTTATCTTTCGTTTTCGCTCACATTGACACCTCCATAAGGCTATTTTACGTCTGGTGAGGGATGGTTATACGACATCGCTGGCATGGATCTTGCACCGCTTCATGTGGTGAAAGCACAGGGGCTGAGCCTGGTGCTGCTGAGCGCATTATGGCTGGCCGGGGGTGAAAGGATGCAGACCATCGGCAGGGTGGCCATCAAACTGGCTGTGGCGGATAGGGGAGAAGTTGCGGCGCTGCTCGCTGAATCCGGCAGGATGGGGTACCGTGCCGTTGTGGGAAAAGTGGGCTCCATGACGGCGGAGAAGGTGGTGGCTGCGGTGGAGACGGCCGTTCAGCGGGAGCAGTTGCTGGAGAGCGGTTACAGGCACGTGCATTCCCTCTACCATGCAATTATCGAGGCTTTCTACGGAGTCTGCCGCGGGCAGCTGGAGCTGGGTGAAATACTTCGTACTGTTGGCCTGAATTTTGCAATGGTAAGGGGTCCGCGGATGCTTCCGGCAGGTGATGATGACGGCGAGTGGCTGGCGGTTGCACTGTATGGCACTATCGGGGCACCCAAAAAGGGGTTTGAGCACGAGGTCATAGGGCTGGGCATAAATCATCTTTGAGCTCAAAAGCAAGGGATTCGGGCTCGATCTCGAGAAGTCCCGGCCGGGGACGGGCCGGGGTCATACGGAATCTGGGAGGGAGTATGTCAGGTGCTTATTGTAGGTGAATTGATCAATACCAGCCGCAAACCCATCAAAGAGGCGGTGGAAAACAGGGATGCCGCTTACATCCGGGAGATAGCACGGCGGCAGGCCGAGGCCGGCGCACATTATATTGACGTCAACTGCGGGACCCTCGTGCGCAACGAGCCGGAAGTCATGGCCTGGCTGGTTGAGCTGGTCAAAGAGGCCGTTGATCTGCCCGTGTGTATCGACAGCCCCAACCCCAGGGCGCTGGAGGTGGGCCTGGAACTGGCGGCGGACAGGGGGCAGCCGATGGTCAATTCCATCACTGCGGAAAGCGAGAGGTTCAACACCGTACTGCCCCTGGTGCTGAAATATAAAGCCAGAGTGGTCGCCCTGTTGATGGACGACAGCGGAATGCCGGATACTGCAGAACAGCGCATTGCCATTGTCAGGAAGCTGGTGGGCGATCTGACGCGTTCTGGTGTTCCCGAAGACGATATATACATCGACCCTCTGGTCAAGCCGGTCAGCACCAGCGACAGCGCGGGCGTGGAAGTGCTCGAGACCCTTCGCTTCATCAGGAAAGAGTACTCCGCGGTGCACACCATCTGCGGCCTCAGCAACATCAGCTACGGCCTGCCGAACAGGCCGGTGCTGAACCAGGTGTTCCTCATCCAGACCATGGCCGCAGGTATGGATGCCTATATCCTGGACCCGCTGGACAGGACCCTGATGGGCTTTTACTACGCGTCGCAGGCGCTTCTGGGTAAAGACCCCTATTGTTCCGAATATTTGAAAGCTCACCGCAGCGGTTTATACCGGAAAGATTGAACAAGCTGCTTTTGGTATCCGGTTGAATGTGACGGAAAGGATATACATCGTTCCACCCTGGCCGTCTTGAAGCAAGCTTGAATCCATGTTATGCTGATATAAATAAAATAAGTGCCCTTTCTACTCACAGGCGTTAGTTGATCAGGGAGTAGAGGCGAATCGTTTATCGCGCTCTGCTCCCTTTTGTTTTCCCAGAATTCGTGACAGGAGGAGAAGTCATGATTGAGACAAAAACCGCCCTTAATTCCCTGTTCATCGACGGGAACAGCCTGACACTGGAACAGGTTTTATCAGTGGCGCGGAAAAACGTGCCGGTCAGCCTGGGGGTGTCCGGTAAAGCCAATCTTATCAAATCCAGGAAGATCGTCGAAAAAATTGTCTCCGAAGGGCTTACCGTTTATGGGGTTACGACCGGCTTTGGAAAGTTCAGCGAGGTGGCTGTATCCAGGGAAGACTGCAACGCCCTGCAGAAAAATATCATTATGAGCCATGCCGGAGGGGTGGGGGACCCCCTGCCGCGGGATGCGGTGAGGGCGATGATGATCCTCAGGGCCAACTCCCTAGCCAAGGGTTACTCCGGTGTGCGGCTGGAGGTTGTCCAGCTGCTGCTGGACATGTTGAACGAGGGGATTCACCCGGTGGTGCCGTGCAAGGGTTCGGTCGGGGCCAGCGGCGACCTGGTCCCCCTGGCGCATATTGCGCTGGCGATGATCGGCCTGGGCGAAGTGGAATACCTGGGTCGGGTCATGCCGTCGGAAGAGGCACTCAGGTTGGCCAAACTGAAACCGGTCAGTCTCGCGGCCAAGGAAGGCCTGGCCCTGATCAACGGAACGCAGTACATGACCGCCCTGGGCTGCCTGGCGGTAGCTGACGCCCTGGAACTGGTCAAGGCGGCATCCATCGCTGCAGCCATGACCTTCGAGGCTCTGGAGGGAATTTCCAGCGCTTACGACCCGCGCATACATGAAGTCCGGCCGCATGCGGGGCAAAGAAGCTCCGCCCTGGCCATGCGGAAACTTTTGGAGGGCAGTGATCTGTTGAGCAGGACAAAACACAAAAGGGTTCAGGATGCGTACACTCTCCGGTGCATCCCGCAGGTGCACGGTGCTTCCCTTGACGCCATCAATCACGTCCGGGGCATCCTGGAAACGGAAATCAATTCGGCTACCGATAATCCGCTCATCTTCCCCGATTCGGGTTGTGTCATCAGTGGGGGGAACTTTCACGGCCAGCCCCTGGCGCTGGCGCTGGACTACCTGGTCCTGGCCGTTTCCGAACTGGGGAGCATTTCCGAAAGGCGCGTGGAAAGGCTTGTCAACCCGGCCCTCAACGGCGGACTGCCGCCTTTTTTGACGCAGCAGGGAGGCTTAAATTCGGGGATGATGATCCTGCAGTACGTTGCCGCTGCCCTGGCGTCGGAAAACAAGGTCCTTGCGCACCCGGCCAGCGTCGATTCCATCCCCACCTCTGCCAACCAGGAAGATCACGTCAGCATGGGGTCCATCGCTGCACTCAAGGCTGGTTCCGTGGTGGAGAACGTTTCCTGGATCGTGGCCGCGGAAATGCTGGCCGCTGCCCAGGCGCTGGATTTCGTTTCCCACACTCCCGGGATTGGGAGCCGGATAGCCCACCACCTGATCAGGGAAGTGGTGCCGCACTGGGACGGGGACAGAATTCTCTACCAGGATTTACACAAGGTCCACGACCTTCTGCTGAGCGGCTTGGTTACCCGGAGGGTGGAGCAGGAAGTCGGCCCGCTTATTTAAAGCGGTGCGGGACGGGCTGGAAAGGATGTGCTGATATGACGGGGGAAAAGGTTGACCTTCTGGTGCGCAATGCAGCGGAGCTGGTAACGGTTGCTGGTGGGTCCGCACGTCCCAGGCGCGGCCGCGAAATGGCAGAGATCGGCCTGATCGAGGACGGTGCCGTGGCTGTGAAGGACGGGCGGATCCTGGCCGTGGGGCGGACTGCCGGTGTCATGGAGCGTGTAAAGGTTGGTGAGAGTACCACGGTCATCGACGCGTCGGGGAAAGTGGTGCTGCCCGGCCTGGTCGACCCCCACACTCACCTTGTTTTTGCCGGTTCCAGAGAATACGAACTGGAAATGAAGATTGAGGGCGTGGGATACCTGGAGATACTCGCCCGGGGAGGGGGGATCCTGGATACCGTGCGTGCCACCAGGGCGGCGGGCCGCGAGGACCTGATTGCTGCCGGGCTGAAATACCTGGGCGAGATGCTGGCGCAGGGAACGACCACTGCCGAAGCCAAGAGCGGTTACGGCCTCACCCTGGCGGACGAGGTGAAGATGCTGGAAGTAGTCCGGGAACTGGCGCAGCGCCAGCCCGTGGACCTGGTGCCCACTTTTCTGGGGGCGCACGCCGTACCCCCCGAATACAGAGACGACCCCGGCGGTTACGTGGACCTGCTGGTGGAGGAAATGCTTCCCGCCGTGGTCCGGGCAGGGCTGGCCGAGTTCTGCGATGTGTTCTGTGAGGAGGGCGTCTTTTCCGTCGAGCAGACCCGCCGGATCCTGGCCAGGGCCCGCGACCTGGGGCTGAAGCTTAAACTGCACGCCGACGAGATCGTTTCCCTGGGAGGGGCGGAACTGGCCGTGGAAATGGGGGCGACCTCGGCCGATCACCTGGTACATGTATCGGAGGAGGGCATCCGCCGCCTTGCCCGCTCAAACACGGTGGCCGTGCTCCTGCCTGCGACCACCTTCTGCTTGATGGGCGGTCAATACGCACCGGCCCGGGAGATGATCGAACAGGGAGCGGCAGTTGCTCTAGCCAGCGATTTCAACCCGGGGAGTTCTCCGGTGAACTCGCTGCCAGCAGTCATGGGGATTGCCTGCCGCCAGCTGAAAATGAAGCCTGCCGAAGTGATTACCGCGGTGACCATTAATGCGGCCCACGCCATCGGACGTGCCGCCGAAGTGGGGAGCCTGGAACCGGGTAAGAAGGCGGACCTGGTGATCTTTGACGCCCCTTCATACCGGTACCTCATGTACCGGTTCGGTACCAACCTGGTCCAAACCGTAATAAAATCCGGAAAAATCGTGGTAGGAGGATGAAGCTGTGAAGAAACTGGTGGAGTGTGTACCCAATTTCAGCGAAGGCCGCCGGCCTGAGGTTGTAGAGCAGATCCTGGAAGCGATCAGGGGGGTGGATGGAATCAGGCTCCTCGATTCCTCCTCCGATGCCAGCCACAACCGGACGGTTGTCACCTTTATCGGGGAGCCCGGTCAGGTGAAAAAAGCAGCTTTCCGGGCCGCCGCCAGGGCTGCGGAGCTGATCAACATGCATGAACACCGCGGGGAGCACCCCCGCATCGGGGCGACTGACGTGATCCCGTTCATTCCCCTCACCGGCGTCACGATGGAGGAATGCGTGAAGCTGGCCAGGGAACTGGGGCGGGAAATAGGAGAAAAGCTGGGGATCCCCGTTTATCTTTACGAAGAGGCGGCCACCCGCCCCGAGCGCAAAAACCTCTCCAGGGTGCGCGAGGGCCGGACAGCAAACCCTCGCGGAGCAGCGCCTCCACCCACGGAGCCCATTCGGCA